>JBKPJW010000329.1:0-13284 GCA_046730875.1 Actinomycetota bacterium
GGAGAAGCTCGCCGTCGGCGATGACCGCCAGCAGGCCGCCCTCAATGGCGTCCAGTTCCTCCGGAAGCACCTCGACAAGCTTGTCGACGATCTGGTCACTGCCGACGCGGTCGATAACCGGGGACCAGCGCCCTTCCCTGACGGCCTTGGGTGCCGAGACCACCAGGCCAGCCGCGGTGGCCATGCGGGCGGCGGCCTCGGCGATCTGGGACGGGGTGCGGTAATTGACGGTAAGTTCCTCGAGCTGCCAGCGGTCGCCGAACATGGGACCGAGGGCGCTGTGCCAGGAGTTGGCCCCGGCGACGGAGCTCGTCTGGGCGATGTCGCCCACGATCGTGAACGACTTCAGCGGGCAGCGGCGGACCAGCAGCCGCCACTGCATGGGTGACAACTCCTGCGCTTCGTCCACCACGATGTGCCCGAAGGCCCAGGAGCGGTCAGTGGTGGCACGCTCGGCAGCGGTCAGCCGCGTCTCGCGCTCCTGGTTCTGGTCCACCAGGTCTTCGGCCGTCACGAGGACGTCCACGCCGGCGGTTTCCATGTTGACCAGGGTCTGCTTGGCGTTGGCCAGGTCGCGGGCACGGTCCTGTTCCTGCTGCGCCAGTCCCCGCCCGGCGGCCGCATCAAGCTCGCCGAGCAATTCGGCGGCCTCGTCGAGCAGCGGAATATCGGACTCGGTCCAGGGCGAACCGGCCGGACGGAGCAGCAACGCGCGGTCCTCCGGGCTAAGGTTCGGCGTGCACGCCTCGAGGATGGCCGGCTTGCTCAGCAGCTCCCCCACGAGCTTCTCCGGGGTCATCGGCATCCAGCACAGGTTCAGCGCGATCCGGACATCGCGGGCGGAGCGAACGTCCTCCGCCAGGTAGGAGCGGTCGGCGTTGTTGCCAATGTTGCCGGCTTCCACGAGTTCCGTCATCTGCTCGGTCAGTTCGCGCAGCAGGATCTTGACGAAGGAGACGCGGGCTTCATTGTGCGGCTTGCCCGTGGCGCGCGCCCTTTCCTTGGCGCGGCGGACCTGCCGGGGAGTGAGGACCAGCTTGCGGCCGTCGACCTCAAGGATCCGGTTGGCGGCCGGAATGCGCTGCCGGTTGGCCACGGCGTTGGCCACCACCTCGGCCATGTCGAGCCGGCCCTTGATGGCGGCGACGGCGGAGTCGGGCTCCGCAATGGCCGTGATGCCCGGCATGAGCCGGCCCAGGCTCGCCATCACGACGCCGGTCTCGCCGAGAGAGGGCAGCACGCGTTCGATGTACTTCATGAAGGACGACGTCGGCCCCACCAGCAGGACGCCGGCGCTCTTGAGCCTGTCCCGGTGGGTGTAGAGCAGGTACGCGGCACGGTGCAGGGCGACGGCGGTCTTGCCTGTGCCCGGTCCACCCTGGACCACGAGAGCTCCGGAAATGGAGGAGCGGATGATCCGGTCCTGCTCGGACTGGATGGTGCCGACGATGTCTGACATCCGGCCGGTCCGCTTCGAATTGAGGGCAGCCAGCAGGGCGCCCTCGCCTTGGAGGGAATCGCCGTCGGCGAGCATGCCCGCATCGAGCACGTCATCCTCAATGGCCTTGACCTCGCGGCCCTGCAGGATCAGGTGACGGCGGCGGCGGACGCCTTGCCGGTCGAACGCCGTGGCCTGGTAGAAATGGCCGGCTTCGGGCGCGCGCCAGTCCACCATGAGCCGTTGCAGGTCCTCGGTGGTCAGGCCGATGCGGCCAATGTACTGGGCCTCCCCGGAGTCCAGGTCCAGGCGGCCGAACACGAGCCGGTCATCGACGGCGTCGAGCTGGGCGAGGCGGTCCTCGTAGAGGGCCGCAAACGCATCGCGTTCGGAGACGTTCTGCATGGTGCCCACGGCACCGGCACGGCGCACCTGGGCCAGCTGGGTGCGCTTCTCTGCCCGCAGCTCATCGAGCCGGGCGTAAAGACCGGCCACATAGTCGCGTTCATGGGCCAAATCAGCGTCGTGCATTAAACGTTCCCCTATCGAAAAAGACAGACCCACCATTCTACAGCCATTTCGGCAGACAGGATGTAACCTGCCTGCCGAAGGATGCCGAGACAGTCTTCGTCAGGGAATTCTACCGACGACGCCCGGATGGTCCAGTCCCGCAGTTTCCGCTGGATCCGTAGCAGGGAGCAGACATTACGGCCCGCCAGGGCCGTGCGGCCGGCGAGTTCGTCGCGTTCCAGGACCACGCCGACGCCGGCCACGCCGGCTCGCATTGATTCACCCCTCTCGCCTACTGGCCGGTAGCCGCAACTCCGCCGACGTCGGTGCCCGGTTCCGGGAGGCGCAGGAGTTCATGCGCGAACCCGTAGGAGACGACGTCGAGCGCTTTCCTGAGCGCCTGCTCGGCATCGAACCGTCCGGCCGCCACGCTACTCAGCCGGGCGTAGTCCGCCGCCCAGCCGGACCGGCGGAATCTGTCGGCGTCACCATGGAGGAGCCGTCCGTAAAGGACGTCCTCAAACAGGTCATGATCATCCGGGGCGGGTTCCGCGTTCAGCGCCTGGCTGTCCCGGAACATTTCTGTGGTGAACATGCTGGCCGCCTCTTCCGTACCCTCGGCCATCCGGGGGTCCGCAGAGTAGTTGCACAGGCGCAGTGCCCGCACCACGAACTTGAGCGAGACATGTTCATCCGGAACGATGAATTTGCGCAGCAGGACCGCACGGAAGAGCTCAACCCAGTGCCTGCGCTCCCCCTCGGCGGAGTGCAGCGGTACCGGGTCTCCAACGGGCGTGAACAGCTCAACCATGCGGAAGTAGTCGGCGGCTAATTCCGCAAATATTGCAAGCCTTTCCAGCTCACTGGCCGGCTTTCCGCGCTTCCCCTCGCCCATAATGCTTCATCATCCCCCAGTCCCGGTGCCGGCGCCGGGCTAGGCGGTCCGCGCCTTCGCCGCCTTGTAGCGGGAGACGGTCGGGTCGCCGCTGAGCCAAAACCGCCATGGATAGTCGTGGCTGCCGCCGGCACCGGAGACGCCGACGCGCGGACCGGTGCTGATTTCCGCGGCGACCGCGTCCGGCGGGACCGCGGGAAGTTCCAGCCTGAACGGCGGCGCGAGGGCATCCCTGCCGCTGTCCGCCGTCGTCATTCCCAGTGCGGTGGCAAGCCGGGCAGGCCCGCTCGCGAGGTCGTAGTCCGATCTCGACGCAGGGCGGCGGGACCTGGCCAGCTCATGCCCCGCAACCACTTCGCCGGCCCGCAACAGCAGTGCCGACGCTACGCCGTCGGGCCCGCACACGATGTTGGCGCAATGGTGCATGCCGTACGTGAAATACACGTAGAGATGCCCGGCCGGGCCGAACATCGGCGCGTTGCGGGCCGTCTGGCCGCGGAAGGTGTGCGAACCGGGGTCAGGGTGCCGCGAATCATGCGGCCCCAGGTAGGCCTCCACTTCGGTGATCCGCACCGAGACGGAACCGTCGCGCCCGTCGTGCGTCAGCACCGCACCAAGGATCAGCGGCGCCACGTGCCGGGCATCCGCGGATAGCAGCTCCCGGAGCGCCGCGGAGGCGGTCGGCTCGGCGGGAAGCGGGCTGGAAGTCATGCTCAGACTTTAACAAACACCCGCCGGAGGACCATACGGCCATGTCCGAATTCCGCTAGCAGGTGATCAGCGCAGCTGGCAGGATGGGGTCATGGACTTCTGGCAGCGCTACCGGGCAATCGACGCCCGGGACACCCGTTTCGACGGGCAGTTCTACACCGCTGTCCGGACCACCGGGATCTACTGCCGTCCCTCGTGCCCGGCCCGGACGCCCAAGGCGGACAATGTCACGTTCTATGAAACCTCCGCCGCCGCGCACGACGCCGGCTACCGCGCCTGCAAGCGCTGCCTGCCTGAGGCCGTGCCCGGCACGCCAGCCTGGAACGTCCGCTCGGACATCGCCGGCCGCGCCATGCGGCTCATCAATGACGGGGTAATCAACCGCGACGGCGTCGAAGGGCTGGCGGCCCGGCTCGGTTACTCCTCGCGCCAGCTGAACCGGATCCTCAGCCACGAACTCGGCGCCGGTCCGTTGTCCCTGGCACGGGCGAGCCGCGCCCAGACCGCCCGCACCCTGCTGGTTTCCACGGCCATGAAGGTCTCGGATATCGCGTTCGCCGCCGGATTTAGCAGCGTGCGCCAGTTCAACGAGACCATCGGCGAAGTGTTTGCCATGACGCCCTCCGCACTCCGGGCAACCGCCCGGCACCACCACGCGCCGACGGCGACCACGGCGCTCACGCTCAATCTCCCGTACCGTGAGCCCTTCGACCCCGGCATCTTCGACTTCCTCGCCGTCCGTGCCATCCCCGGGATCGAGGAAGGTACGTCCAGTTCCTACGCCCGGACCCTGCGGCTGCCCCACGGTGATGCCCGCTTCCGGGTGGAGTACGACGCCGGCAAACCCGGCCGGCCGCTGGTGCTGACCGTCGGCGCCGTCGATCTCCGAGACCTGGCCGCCCTGCTGAGCAGGGTCCGCCGCCTGCTGGACCTCGACGCCGATCCGGTTGCCATCGATGCCGCCCTCGGCGCCGATCCTCGCCTGACCGCCGCGGTGGCTGGCACGCCGGGCATGCGCATGCCCGGCGCCGTTGACCCGCAGGAACTGCTGATCCGGGCCATGATCGGCCAGCAGATCACCGTGGCCGCCGCGCGGACCGCTCTAATCCAGTTGTCCGCGGCCGGAAGCGCGAGCCTGGTGCCCGCGGACGGCCTCCACCGGTTGTTCCCCACGGCCGCGCAGATTGCGGAGACCGGATTCGAACTGCTCCGCGGTCCACAGCGGCGGATTGATGCCGTCCGCGGCGCCGCGGCGGCGATGGCCTCGGGTAGCTTGGACTTCGGCTACGGCGATGACACGCGCGGGCTCGAGGAAAAGCTCCTGCCCCTCGCCGGTGTGGGGCCGTGGACCGTGGGGTACGTTGCAATGCGGGTCATCGGTGCCCCGGATGTGTTCCTGGCCAACGACGCCGCTATCCGCAACGGCATCCGGTCGCTCGCCCAGGTTGCCCAGATCGCCGACGGCGCCGCCCTGACCCCCGATTTCCGCGAACTCAGTCCGTGGCGTTCCTACGCCACGATGCACCTGTGGCGAGCAGCAGCAGCTGCCCAAGCCGCGGCGCGCAGCGCACCAAAATCCGCTGCACGCGCAATGACCCCCACCCCCGCCTCATGATCCCCACGCACCGAAAGTGACGCCATGAAAGCCCAGTTGTTGACCATGTCCACCCCGGACGGTCCCTTCACCATCATTGCCCGCGACGGCGCCGTCCTGTCCTCCGGCTGGACCGCCATTCCCGGCGAGCTGACCGGACAGATCCACATGGACCTGCTGCCTGGCGAATTCGAGACCGTTACCGGCCTCGGCCCCATCTCTGATGCCGTGGAGGCGTTCTACTCCGGCAATCCGGTTCCGGCCATGGCGGTGCCGGTGCTGCAGAAATCCGGTCCCTTCCGCAGCCACGCCTGGGACGTGCTCCGCACGGTCGCGCCGGGGCGCCCGGTGACCTACACGGAGTATGCGGATCTGTCCGGCAACGCCAGAGCCGTCCGCGCGGCAGCCAGCGCCTGCGCTTTCAACGCGGCTGCGCTGTTTGTTCCGTGCCACCGCGTCATCCGCACGGACGGCACGCTGGGCGGCTTCCGCTGGGGGCTGGCTGTCAAGGGCAGCCTGTTGGAGCGGGAACGCGAATTCGCCCTCGCGGCGGCCCGGCCTTAGGTCCGGAAGGGTCACAGCACCATCATTTTTTGACGGGCACTCCGGCAGGCCACGGCAGCAGCTCCGGAAGGTCAACGCCGTCGGCAGCGGCAGTGGCCCGCAAGCTCCCAAGGGTGGGCGTGCGGCCGGCCAGCCAGGCGGCAATGTCCGTGACCATGCCGTTAATCACCGTCGATTTGCCGCCGTTGCCGATGGCCACGGACGGCAGGCCGAGCGGCTGCAGCACAAACCGCTGGCCCTCGGGCACCCGGGCTGACAGGAAATCGAAGAGGTGCTCGCAGAACGGCCGGCTCCAGGTTTCCGGCCCCCGGCCGGTTCCAAGGTCGCTGGCATGGATGACTAGTTCGCGCCACAGCGCCAGGCCGCCGTCGAACACTACTCCCCCGCGGTAGGTGATGGACTCCTGCCAGCCCGCCGCGTCCAGGGAGTCGAAGGCGCGCAGGGCCCGGCCCAACGACGTTTCGAGATCCGCACGGTGCTGGTCCAGGCTGTGGCCCGCGGCCATCTCAATGGCGCGGTTGCGCCCCTCAAAGCCGCCGTCATAGAGCTCCACCTGCTCACCGCGTGCAGCGTATTCGAGCTGGCGGGCCATCGCGTTGGCGATCCCGCAGATATGGGCCAGCACGTGCCCCCGGCTCCAGCCCGGCAGCTCCGAGGGTGCCTTGATGTCCTGCTCCGTCAATTTCGCGGTGATTCCGGCCACGACGTCGGCGGCGCGATGCAGTTCTTCCCGAAGCTTTTCTGGTGTGATCGAGGTCATGGCGCCTATCCTAACGGAGCCGCCGGATTGGCCCGGACTAACTGAGCGGCGCCGATTTCAGCCGGTCGCGTAGCGGTGCCGGATGTGCTGGCGGTCCTGCCGCGCCTGCCAGAATTCAATCTCCCGCGGCCGGATGGCGTAGAGCTGCCAGCTGGGATTCCCACTGCCGTCCGCGCCGGGCCGGGCATCCCAGTCCGCGGCCGAGGCCTCGGCGGACAGCTCCACCACGTCCCCCGCCACCCGCACCTGGCGGCCAAGCTGCTGCCAGAAGAAGTTCAGGGCCGCGTGCGGGTTGACCGCGAGTTCGTGCCCCTTGCGGGAATCCCGGGAGGTCGCGAAGTGCCAGCCGTCGCCGTCGATGTCCTTGAGGATCAGCATCCGCGACGACGGCCGGCCCAGCGCGTCGGCCGTGGCCAGGCTGCACGCGTTGGGCTGGGGCACTCCGGCGTCCAGGGCATCGGCAAGCCACTCCCGGAACAGCTCCGCCGGGTCTGCGGGGGCCGCAGCCGGGTCGAAGTCCGGGAGCACCTCGGGGAAATCTGGCAGGGCACGCAGCAACTGGCGGAACGATTCGCTCATCGCGCCATGATAGCGAAGAGTTTTCGGCGGCAACCGCCGTCCAACGTTCCCTCACCTTTGGCTGGAAATCCGCCGACCCTCCTGCAAGTAGTGCAGGAGGGTCGGCGGAAACGCTGCAGGAAGTGAGGGAGGGTGTGGCTGCTAGCCGACGTACTCCCGCACGCCGGCAAGCTCTGACTCGAGAGCCTGAAGCTGGCGTTCGACGGCGGCCGGGGCCGTGCCGCCCTGGGAGTTGCGGCTGTTGAGCGAGCCCTCCGTGGACAGGACCGTACGGACTTCCGGCGTCAGGTGCTCCGAAATGGCGGCGTACTCCTGGTCCGTGAGATCCCAGAGTTCGACGCCGCGGCTTTCGGCCTGCTTGACCGCGGAGCCGGAGAGCTCATGCGCCTCCCGGAACGGAACGCCCTGGCGGACCAGCCATTCGGCGATGTCCGTGGCCAGCGCGAAGCCCTGCGGCGCCAGCGCCTCCATCCGTTCGGTGTTGAACGTCAGCGTCGCGATCATGCCGGAGACTGCCGGGAGCAGGACCTCCAGCGTGTCGGCGGCGTCGAAGACCGGTTCCTTGTCCTCCTGCAGGTCGCGGTTGTACGCGAGCGGCAGGCCCTTCAGCGTGGCCAGCAGCCCCGTGAGGTTGCCGATCAGCCGCCCGGCCTTGCCACGCGCGAGCTCGGCAACGTCCGGGTTCTTCTTCTGCGGCATGATCGAGGACCCGGTGGAGTACGAATCATGCAGGGTGACGAAGGAGAACTCCTTCGTGGCCCACAGGATCACTTCCTCCGAAACCCGGGACAGGTCCACGCCGATCATGGCAGTGACCCACGCGAACTCTGCGAAGACATCGCGGGAGGCGGTGCCGTCGATCGAGTTGTGCGTGGCGGAGAAGAAGCCCAGGTCCGCGGCCACGGCTTCCGGGTCGAGGCCCAGGGAGGAGCCCGCGAGGGCGCCGGAGCCGTAGGGCGAGACGCCGGCGCGCTTGTCCCAGTCCGACAGCCGCTGCACATCGCGCAGCAGCGCCCAGGCGTGGGCCAGCAGGTGGTGGCTGAGCAGCACCGGCTGGGCGTGCTGCAGGTGGGTGCGGCCGGGCATGGCCACGCCCCGGTGCGCCTTGGCCTGCTCCACGAGGGCATCGATCGTGGCGAGCACGCCGCGGGCGATGATCCGGGCGTGGTCGCGCAGGAACATCCGGCCCAATGTGGCCACCTGGTCATTGCGGGACCGGCCCGCGCGGAGCTTGCCGCCGAGCTGGGTTCCGGCGCGCTCGATCAGTCCGCGTTCCAGCGAGCCGTGCACGTCCTCATCGGACTCCGCCGGCAGGTAGGCGCCGGAGGCGACGTCCTCGTCCAGCCGGCCCAGGGCGTCCAGCATGCCCTCGAGCTCGGCGTCGTCGAGCAGGCCGGCCTTGTGCAGCACGCGGGCGTGCGCCTTGGACCCGGCGATGTCGTAGCGGGCCAGCCGCCAGTCAAAGTGCGTGGACTTGCTCAGCGCGGCAAGGGCGTCCGCGGGGCCGCCGGCGAACCGGCCGCCCCACAGCGCACCGGTATTGGTAGCTTCGGACTTTTGCTCAGCCACAGGGGCTACTTTCCGTCGACGCGGAGGTCGCGCTTGGAGGCAACCTTCGCTGACATGCCCCACAGCTCGATGAAGCCGCGTGCCATGGACTGGTCGAACGTGTCGCCGGTGTCGTAGGTGGCGAGGTCGAAGTCGTAGAGCGAGGTCTCGGAGCGACGGCCGTTGACGATCGCCTGGCCGCCGTGCAGCACCATGCGGATGTCACCGGAGACGTACCGCTGGGTGTCTTCGATGAAGGCGTCGAGGGAGCGCTTGAGCGGGGAGAACCACTGGCCGTCGTACACCAGCTCGGCCCAGCGCTGGCCGACGGTCGCCTTGAAGCGGGCCTGCTCGCGCTCGATCGTGATGTCCTCGAGGTGCTTGTGCGCGGTGATAAGTGCCATGGCACCCGGCGCCTCATAGATCTCGCGGGACTTGATGCCGACGAGGCGGTCCTCGACGACGTCGATCCGGCCCACGCCCTGGGCGCCGGCGCGGCGGTTCAGTTCCTTGATGGCCTGCAGCGGGGTGACCTTGACGCCGTCGATCGCGACCGGCACGCCTGCCTCGAAGGAGATGGTGACCTCATCCGGCGCCGGCGGGAATTCCGGGGCGGCGGTGTAGTCGTAGATGTCCTTGGTGGGGGCGTTCCAGATGTCCTCGAGGTAGCCGGTTTCGACGGCGCGGCCCCAGACGTTCTGGTCGATCGAGTACGGGTTCTTCTTGGTGGTCTCGATCGGCAGTCCCTTCTCCTCGGCGAAGGCAATGGCCTTGTCGCGGGTCAGGGCGAGGTCGCGGACCGGGGCGATGCACTTCAGGTCCGGGCCGAGGGTCTGGATGCCGACCTCGAAGCGGACCTGGTCGTTGCCCTTGCCGGTACAGCCGTGGGCCACGGTGGTGGCGCCGAATTCCCGGGCGGCCTTGACCAGGTGCTTGACGATCACCGGGCGGGAGATGGCCGAGACCAGCGGGTAGTGGCCCTGGTAGAGGGCGTTGGCCTTCAGCGTCGGGACGCAGTACTCGTTGGCAAACTCGTCGCTGGCGTCGGCCACGTAGGCCTCGACGGCGCCGCAGCCCAAGGCACGCTGGCGGATGGTCTCCAGCGACTCGCCGCCCTGTCCGACGTCGACCGCCACGGCGATGACCTCGGCGCCGGTGGCTTCACCGATCCAGCCGATGGCTACGGAAGTATCCAGGCCACCGGAGTAGGCCAGAACAATACGCTCAGTCACTTCACATGCTCCTTAGTTGTTTGGTTCGTTGATCTTGCTTGCAAGCCTGTCACAAGAGCCCGGTGCTTCCCGGTCCCTTGAAGGGCTGATGATGCGGCCTATTGTCCGGCTTCCTCGGCGAACTGCAGGAAGCGGGCGGCGATGTCCGCGCCGCCTTGGGGGTCCCGGGTGACGAGGAGGACTGTGTCGTCCCCCGCGATGGTGCCCAGGATCGAGGGCATCACGGAGTGGTCGATCGCGAGGGCCAGGAAGTTCGCGGCGCCCGGCGGGGTCCTGAGCACCACGAGGTTGGCCGAGGCTTCGGCGGTGACGAGCAGTTCCCCGCACAACCGGGTCAGCCGGGCGTCGAGAATTTCCTGCGTGACCCCGCTCCTGGCCGCCCGTTCGCCGCCCTCCCCCGGGACGGCATAGACCAGCACGCCGTCCTTGCCGCGGACCCGGACGGCGCCGAGTTCCACGAGGTCGCGGGAGAGCGTGGCCTGGGTGACCTGCACGCCGTCGTCCGCGAGCAGCGCCGCAAGCTCGGCCTGGGAACGGACCGATTCGCCGGTCAGTATCGCCGTGATCCGTGCCTGCCGCGCTGTCTTGGTGGCCGGGCTGGCCCCCGGAGAGACTGGCTGGACGGACATCAGGCCAAGCCGTCCACCGGCGCCAGCCCATCGACTGGCGCGAGCCCTTCAACAACAGCCAGGCCGGAGCGGTGCATGAGCCACGCCATGAGCGCCTTCTGGGCATGGAGCCGGTTTTCGGCTTCGTCCCAGACCACAGATTGCGGGCCGTCAATGACGTCCGCGGCGATTTCATAGCCCCGGTAGGCCGGCAGGCAGTGCAGCACGACGGCGTCCGGCGCCGCCCGCTTCATCGCGGCGGCGTCGACGGCATAGTCCCGGAACAGCTTCATCCGGGCTTCCTTCTCCGCCTCCTGGCCCATGGACACCCACGTATCCGTCGCGACGACGTCCGCGCCGAGGAGGGCCGCGGCGGCGTCGACCGTCACCAGCACGGAGCCGCCGGTTTCGGCGGCACGTTCCTCTGCGGCGGCGATGATCTCCGCGGACGGCAGGTACCCCTCCGGGCCGGCGATGCGGACGTTCATGCCCGCCGTGACGCCGGCCAGCAGGTAGGAGTTGGCCATGTTGTTGGCGGAGTCGCCCAGGTAGGCCATGGTGAGGCCCTTGAGTTCGCCCTTGTGCTCCTTGACGGTCAGGAGGTCGGCAAGGAGCTGGCACGGGTGGTAGTCATCGCACAGGGCGTTGATGACCGGAACGCGCGAGTTCGCGGCCATGGCGACGAGCCCGGCATGCGCACCGGTGCGCCAAACGATGGTGGACACCATCCGTTCGAGCACCTTGGCGGTGTCCTCAACCGATTCCTTGTGCCCGATCTGGGCCTCGCCGGGGTTGATGATGAGGGCGTTGCCGCCCATGTCCGCGATTCCGGTTGCGAAGGAGACCCTGGTCCGGGTGGAAGTCTTGTCGAAGATCACGGCAACGGTCTTGCGGCCGCTGGCGTCGCCAGCGAAGGGCTGCACGCTGTACGGCGCGGCCTTCATCCGGACGGCGAGGTCCAGGACCTCAGCCTGCTCGGCCGGTGTGAGATCCGTGTCCTTGAGGAAGTGGCGGGTCTGGCTCTTCGAAATCTCAGTGGCGTTCACTGGGCGTCCTTTGCGGTCGCGAGCAATGCGGGCAGCGCCGCCAGGAAGCGGTCTGCCTGCTCGGTGGTGAGGATCAGCGGCGGTGCCAGCCGGATGGTGCGCGGACCCGGGCTGTTGACGATGAATCCGGCGTCGAGGCCGGCGGCAACGACACCCGGGGCGACGTCGGCGTCGAGGTCGAAGCCGATCAGCAGCCCCTCGCCGCGGACCTCGGTCACGCCCGCGATTCCGGCGAGGCCGGCGCGCAGGTGCTCCCCCACGGCCCGGACGTGGCCCAGGACGTCCTGGTTTTCGAGGACGTGCAGGGTGGCCAGGGCGGCCGCGGTGGCCACCGGGTTGCCGCCGAACGTGGTCCCGTGCTGGCCGGCGGTCAGCAGGGCGGAATTTTCAGCCCCGAACGTCACGAGGGCGCCGATGGGGAAGCCGCCGCCGAGGCCCTTGGCGAGGGTCACGGCGTCGGGCACGATCCCGGCGTCCTCGCTGGCCAGCCACTTGCCGGTGCGTCCAATACCGGTCTGGACCTCGTCGAGGATCAGCAGTGCCCCGACGGCGCTCGTCGCCTCGCGGGCCGCCTTGAGGTAGCCGGAAGGCAGCGGCCGGACGCCAGCCTCGCCCTGGATGGGTTCGAGGAAGACGGCGGCGGTAGTGTCGTCCACTGCGGCGCGGAGGGCCTCGATGTCACCGAACGGGATATGCACGACGCCGCCGGGCAGCGGCGCGAACGGCGCGCGGTACGCTTCCTTCGCCGTCAGCGCGAGGGCGCCCATGGTGCGCCCGTGGAAGGCGCCTTCAAGCGCGATGATCTTGGTGCGCGGCTTCTGTTCCGCGCCGGCATTCCGGCGAGCCAGCTTGAAGGCGGCTTCAACGGCCTCCGTGCCGGAGTTTGCGAAGAATACCTTGGAGCCGGCCGGCGCCTTGGCAAGTTCCAGCAGCTTCTCGGCCAAGGCGATCTGGGTGGGGCTCGTGAAGAAGTTGGAGACGTGGCCCAGGGTGGCGAGCTGGCTGGAGATCACCGAGGTGACGAACGGGTGGGCGTGGCCCAGGGCGTTCACCGCGATGCCGCCGAGCAGGTCCAGGTATTCCTTGCCGTCGGCGTCCCACACGAGGCAGCCGGCCCCGCGGACCAGGACGCGCTGCGGGGTGCCGAAGACGCCCAGCAGCGAGGAGGAGTAGCGGGAAAGCCACTCGGCTCCGCTGCGGCTGGAGACAATCGTGGTTGCGGTGGCCTCCGCAGCGATGGGGGCCCCGCCCGCTTCGCGGTGCCCGACCACACCCGGCCCCCCATCGCTGCTGCGGCCTTCAGCGGAATGGCTCAGTTCAGTGCTGCTCACTATGCGTTCACTTCCTCGTCAGGGACGACCTGGGTGCCGATGCCGGCGGTCGTAAAGGTTTCCAGCAGCATCGAGTGCGGCAGCCTGCCGTCCACGATGTGCGCCCGCTCCACTCCCCCGTCAATGGCTTTGAGGCACGCCTCCATCTTCGGGATCATGCCCGATTCGAGCGAGGGCAGCAGCAGGCGCAGCTCCGAAGCGGTGAGGGATGAGATGAGCGAGGACCTGTCCGGCCAGTTGGCGTAGAGGCCTTCGACGTCCGTGAGGATCACCAGCTTGGACGCCCCCACCGCTTCGGCGAGGGCTGCCGCCGCCGTGTCCGCGTTGACGTTGAGGACCTGGCCGGTGGTCTGGGCCCGTTCGCCCCGCAGGTCGGGTGCGCCGCTGCCGTCGTCCTCGATTTCCGGGGCCACGGTGGAGATGACGGGGATGCGGCCGGCGGCCAGGATGTCCAGGATGCCTTCGGGG
>JBKPJW010000330.1:0-3071 GCA_046730875.1 Actinomycetota bacterium
GCCGGTCCCCCAGTACGGCCAGCAGACACCCCCGGCCTACGGCCAGAACACCCCGCCGGCCCCCCAGTACGGCCAGCAGACACCCCCGGCCTACGGCCAGAACACCCCGCCGGCCCCCCAGTACGGCCAGCAGACTCCCCCGGCCTACGGCCAGAATGCCCCGCAGTATGGCCAGTCCCCTTACGGCCAGCAGACGCCGCAGTACGGCCAGTCCCCCTACGCTTCTCCGTACCCTTCTGCCCAGCCCCAGCCTCCGGCCGCGGTCCCCCAGCTGGTCAATACCTCGTTCTGGATGATCGTCGCAGCCGGAGCCATTTGGGTTATCTCCATGCTGGTCTCACTGGGAACCTTGGACACTCCCGCCGTCCGGGACCTGTTCGAGGAACAGATGGCAGCGAGCGGCACGCAGGTCGATTTCGAGTCCATCAAGGGTTTCCTGGTCGGCACCATCGTGGTGTTCGCCGCCATCAGCGCCGGGCTGTACGCCCTCGTAGCCATCAATATCCGCAAGGGCAAGAACTGGGCCCGGATCCTGGGCACAGTGTTCGCTGCCCTGTCGGTCTTCAACCTCTTCCCGCTCAGCCTCGCCACCCTGGCGGCGCTGCTCGGCATCGCGGCCATCGTTTTGCTGTACCTGCCCGCGGCGTCACCGTACTTCCAGAAGCGGCAGTCCTTTGCCAATCCCTTCGGGCAGCCGGGAGCGCCGTTCGGTAAGTAACCGCGCAGAACAGCGTCCAGCGGGCGCGGGAGCCGGAGGGCCGATCCTAGTCGGCGTCCTCCGGCTCCTGCGCCCTTTGTGCGTGATAGGCCAGAATCTGCAGTTCGGTTGCCATGTCCACCTTGCGGAGATTGACACCCCGGGGAACCTGCAGCATCACCGGCGCGAAGCTGAGAATACTCCGCACCCCGGCGGCAACAACCCGGTCGCAAACGTCCTGGGCCGCCGCGGCCGGCAAAGCAAGGACCACCATGTTGGCGCCCGTCCGCTGCAGTACGGACTCAAGGTCGGCCGCGTCGCTGACCCGCAGCCAGCCGACTTCGCTGCCCACCACCATCTGGTCGGCGTCGAAGATGGCCACAATGTCAAAGCCCCGCGACTCGAATCCGCCGTACCGGGCCAGGGCCTTGCCCAAGTTGCCCGCACCGACGATCGCGACCTTCCAGTCATGCGTCAGCCCGAGGGCAGCCGCGATGTTCCGGTTCAGGTACTGGACCTCGTAGCCCACACCCCGGGTTCCATAGGAGCCGACATAGGAGAGGTCCTTGCGCAACGTCGAGGAACTAACCCCGGACGCCTCAGCCAGGGACTCAGAAGAAACCCGGTCCACCCCGTCAGCCAGCAGTGTTGTCAGGGCGCGCAGATAGATGGTGAGCCGGGCCACGGCCGCGGGTGGAATCTGTTTGGCGGCAGTCCCGGCTCCCCCGGGAACTGCCTCGGGAAATGAATCCAGCGATGTCACTATCTGCTCCATTGCGTCGCGTTGTGCTTCCCACTCTAGAGCCCCCGCGCACGCCGCAACAAAGCAGCCGGCCCTCAAGCCTGCCGGGCGAGTATCCGCTGAAGGGTCCGCGTCAGGCGGGCCTCATCGATCTTCCAGAAATCCCGCTGGACACCGTCCACCAGCACCACCGGGATCTCCTCGGCGAAGCGTTCGCGCAGCCCGGCGTCGTCGTCCACCGATCGCTCCGACCAGCCGAGCCCGAGCGCAGCGGTGACGCGGCCGACGGCGGCGCGAGCCTCTGCGCACAGGTGGCAGTCAGCTTTGGTGATCAGAACGACATCGGGGAGGGGCGCGGGATTGGCCATGCATCCACCGTAGCCCGGCGGCCGTTGCGGCGTCGACGCGCGGGCGCAGTCCGTGTCAGGCCAGATGTGTCTACCGTCGCGCCGCGCCCTGCGAGCCGTCCGGGCCCGGTCATTGACTAGACTCGTGGCATGCCCGAGGAGAAATACGTCGCTGTGGTCAACGAGCCTGCTGCACCGACGCAGCACGGCGAGGCTGCGTTCTTCGACGTCGACAACACCCTCATGAAGGGCGCCAGCCTTTTCCATGTCGCGCGCAAACTGCACCAGCGCGGCGCCTTCACCGTGCCGCAGGCCGTCGGCTTCGCCTGGAAGCAGCTCATGTTCGTGTTGCGCGGGGAAAAAATGGAGGACGTCCATGCCGTCCGCGACGCCGCCCTGAGGCTGGCAGCCGGCATCACGGCGAAGGACATCGAAGCCCTGGGCGAAGAGGTCTATGACGAGATGATTGAGTCGCGGATCTGGCCCGGAGCCAAGGCCCTGGCCGAGCAGCACCTCCGGGTGGGCCGCAAAGTATGGCTCGTCACGGCCACCCCGATCGAGGTGGCCACCGTCATCGCCGCCCGCCTGGGCCTGACCGGGGCGCTGGGCACGGTGGGCGAGATCCTGGACGGCCTGTACACCGGACGGCTCGTGGGAGAAATCCTCCATGGCCCGGCCAAGGCCGTCGCAGTCCAGCAAATTGCCGAGGAACAGGGGCTGGACCTCAGCCGGTGCTGGGCCTACAGCGATTCCCACAACGACATCCCGCTGCTAAGCATGGTGGGGCACCCCGTGGCGATCAATCCGGACTCCAAACTGCGCCGGTATGCCCGTGAGCACAACTGGCCGGTCTACGATTTCCGTTCCGGCCGGCGTGCCGCCACGTTGGGGTTCAAGGCCGCCACCGTCGGCGGGGTCATCTACGGCCTGTGGCGCGGGTTCTCCCGCTTCCGCGGCCCCAGCCGCTAGGCCCTCCAACTCCCAAGCAGCGCGGGCCCTGGACGCGCCAGCCGAGGGGCACCGGACGGCGGGCGCCGCGTAACGGCGGTCAGGTGGCAAGGAAAATGCCCGCCGCCTGGAAGGCAACGGGCATTTTATGCAATGCGAAGTATTTCTACTTCTTATTGCGACGCTGGTGGCGCGTCTTGCGAAGCAGCTTGCGGTGCTTCTTCTTGGCCATACGCTTGCGACGCTTCTTAATAACTGAACCCACGAAAGTTCCTTACCGGCTAGATGCAGTACCTGCCTGTTGGGAAGGGTCCGCGGGCTAAGCAGCAGACTGAAG
>JBKPJW010000331.1:0-17245 GCA_046730875.1 Actinomycetota bacterium
CGGCACACCCTCGCAGTCACCACCCCCACCGGCCACACCTACTTCTCCGCCGCACCGCCGCTGCCGGGGAGTCAGCTTCGCCCGACGCACCAGCCGGGGACTCAAGTTCAGCCGTCAATCACTGACCAGCCGGGGACCCGCCAACGCCGCCAGCTCCGACACAAGGCCAAAACGCTCAAATGCGGCAAGTTCAAGGAGCGCGGCAAATTCAAAGAGACAACTGCGGCCTAGGAACCATTTATCTGTCTCTCTGAGGGGCTGTCTCTCTCAGGGGCTGTCTCTCTGAGGAGCTGGCGCACTCCACCGCCTGCGTGCTTGCGAACGGCGAGACAACCGACCCCTAGTGCCGCTAGCTAGCAGCCGTGTCCTCGCCGTACGGTTCGGATCCAGTCACAACATCGTTTGAGGCACCATGGCACCATTCAGAAAACGAGCCCGGGTACAGGGCCGCCGAAAATCCAGCGATTTCAAGGGCTGCAATTTCGTGGGCGGCTGTCACCCCGGATCCGCAGTACACGGCGGCGGGGGCTCCGTCCCGGTAGCCGAGCCGCTCGAAGCGCTCCCTCAGCTCTGCCGGGGCTAGAAAGCGCCCGTCTGCGTCCAGGTTCCCGGTGGTGGGGGCACTCACAGCACCGGGAATATGGCCTGCGCGAGGATCCACGGGCTCGACCTCCCCGCGGTACCGCTCGGCCGCGCGGGCGTCAAACAGCAGCCCTTGCTGACCCCAGGAAGCGGCTTGTCCGGCGTCGATTACGGGCATGACGCCTTCGGACAGGGTCACGTTCCCGGGTGCCGGCTGTTCGGCTCCTGCCGCGAGTTCGAACCCGGCAGAGCGCCAGGCGGCCAGGCCGCCGTCGAGCAGGTGAACCGCACGGAAGCCGGCATTCCGCAGCATCCACCACAGCCGGGCGGCGGCCATATTGCCGCTGTCGTCGTACGCTACGACGGCGTCGCCGTCGTTGATGCCCCAGCGGCGCGCAGCCGCCTGGAATTGCTCCGGCGGCGGCAAGGGATGCCTTCCGCGTCGTGGTTCCGCGGGTCCGGCGAGCTCGGTGGCCAGATCGACGAAGACGGCTCCGGGGATGTGTTCGCGCAGATAGTGATCGTGACCGTGGGGGTCACCGAGCGCCCAGCGAACATCGAGGAGCACTGTACGCTGGCCGGTTTCGCCGGCGCCATCCAGCCGGTCTTTGAGGGCAGCGGCATCGATGAGAGTGTCCATCCGCCCACTCTATCTCCGGCCTATCTCCGGCGTCCCGCCACCCCGGTAGGCTGTAGCGGTGAACACCGCACACCAGCAGGACCGGTCCTGGGCCAACGAGGCCGTCCGCCGGATCAATGCCGAAAACAACCGCTCTGCCGACACTCACTTGTATTCGGTGCCGCTCCCGGAGCACTGGGGCGTCCGGCTGTACCTCAAGGACGAATCCACCCACCGCACGGGCAGCCTCAAGCACAGGCTGGCGCGGTCACTGTTCCTTTTCGGCCTGGTCAACGGCTGGATCCGGGAAGGCACCACGATCGTCGAGGCGTCCAGCGGCAGCACAGCCGTCTCCGAGGCCTATTTTGCGCAGCTGCTGGGGCTTCCGTTCATCGCGGTGATGACCCGGACCACCAGCCGGGAGAAAATCGCCCTGATCGAACAGTTCGGCGGTTCCTGCCACCTGGTGGATCACGCCTCGGAGGTCTATGAGGCGGCCGCCGATCTGGCCCGCAGCACCGGCGGCCATTACATGGACCAATTCACGTATGCCGAGCGGGCCACCGACTGGCGCGGCAACAACAACATCGCGGAGTCGATCTTCGGCCAGTTGGCTCTGGAGGAGCATCCGGTCCCCCGCTGGGTCGTGGTCGGGGCCGGCACGGGCGGGACCAGCGCCACGCTCGGCCGGTACCTGCGGTATCACTGCCACGAGACCAGGCTCGCCGTCGTGGATCCGGAAAATTCTGCGTTTTATCCGGGCTGGCTGGACAGCCGGTCCGACGGCGGGATCCCCGCCACAGGCGGGACAGTTACTGTCGGGACAGCCACTGCCGCAACGGCGGCATTACCGTCCCGCATCGAAGGCATCGGCCGGCCACGGATGGAGCCGAGTTTCGTGCCGGCCGTAATCGACCACATGATCCAGGTTCCCGACGCCGCGTCGGTGGCGGCCATGCGGCACCTGAGGGAGCATGCAGGGCTCCACGCCGGCCCGTCCACCGGCACCAACCTCTGGGGCGCGTGGCAGCTGATCGCCGGGATGATCGCGGAGGGCCGCCGGGGCAGCGTTGTGACACTCATGTGCGACGCCGGGGACCGCTACGCCGGGAACTACTACAACCCGGAGTGGCTGGAGGCACAGGGCCTGGATCCTGAACCTCACGAGGCCGTGCTGCGCGAGTTCTTCCAGACCGGCACCTGGCCAGCATCAGCCGCCAATTCGCCGGGATAGGCTAAACGTCCACTGAGTCGCCGCTGGAGAGATGCCGGTACTCGGTGCCGTACTTGGCGCCGATCCGCGTGACGTGCCCCTCCACCATCCCCCGGCCCACCTCGTTCAGGAGCCCGTCGTGGATCGGGAAGGCCCGCGGTGCGCCGACGCCGATCACGAAGTCCACCACTTCGCTAACTTTGTTCCACGGGGCGTGAATGGGTACAAGCAGCGTCTGGACTCCGACGCCGTCGGGAACCACGAAGGAGTCCCCCGGGTGGTAGATATTGGCATCCACGAGGTAGCCGACGTTAGCCACGACGGGAACCAGCGGGTGGATAATGGCATGCTGGCCGCCAAACGTCCGAACCGCGAAGCCGGCCACCTCGAATTCCTCGCCCGCAGCCGCGGTATGGATGCGGCTCCCGGCGTCGGGCGCCTTGCTGCGGAGCGTGCCGGCCACTGCCTCGGGGGCGAAAAGCTCAAGGGCAGTGTTTGACTGCAGCGCCGCGACGACGGCATCCACGTCCACGTGATCCGGGTGCTCATGGGTAATGAGCACGGCGCCTGCCCCGGCCAGGGCCTGATCCGTCTCGGAGTAAGTGCCGGGGTCGAACACGAGCACCCGGCCGTCCTGCTCGAGCCGGACACAGGCGTGCGTGAATTTGGTCAGCTTCATCCGGCCAGCCTAGGCACCAGCCGTTCAGGTGTCCACGGACCCCTGCTGGTAATCTTGGACATTGCCACCACCCCGCAGCGGGTCCCAGCCGCGATCCTCTACGAAGCGAGTTCCACGATGTCCCAAGGCGCAACCGCCGGCAACGGCCGGGTTCGGGCCTCGGCACCTGCGCAGGGCAAAGAACAGCGCGTCACCAAGCAGCGCCTCGCCGTCAGCGCCGCGCTGGACGATCTGGCGGACTTCGTCAGCACGCAGGAACTGCACCGCATCCTCCAGGAGCGCGGCACCACGGTCTCCCTCGCAACGTCCTACCGCATCCTGCAATCACTCGCCGACGAGGGGCTGGTCGATGTCCTGCGCAACGCCGACGGCGAAGCGGTGTACCGGCGCTGCGCCGTCACCGGGCACCACCATCACCTGCTGTGCCGCAACTGCGGCAAGGCCGTGGAGGTCGAAGCCCCGGCCGTTGAGGCCTGGGCGGCGCGGATCGCGAAAGAGCACGGCTTCACCGCCGTGGAGCACACCGTGGAAATCTTTGGGCTGTGCCCGGAATGCACGGCGTTGCAGGCCGGCGTCTAGCCGAAACTGCGCAAATTCCCCACCTTTGACACCTGGGCACGGGAAATCACCGGCGGGTCGCCGGGACTCGCCGGCGGCGGCCGCCAAACATGGGGAAATTCCGCCGCCGGCGATCCTGTTGGCGCAACAGCAGCTCAGGCGGCCGCGGTCGCGTTCCGCACGACCCGGCCGTTGAGGCCCCGCCTGGTCCTGGCATCGCCAATCAACCGGCAGGCCACGTAGATCAAAAAGGACAGCGTGGTCACGTACGGGCTGATGGGCAGCCTGCCGCCGAGGGCCAGCAGGATGCCGCCGACAGTCGCCGTCATTGCGAAGACGACACTCAACGTGACCACCAGCCGGGGCGAGGACGTGACCCGCATGGCCGCCGCCGCGGGCGTGATCAGCAGGGCCAGCACCAGCAGGGCGCCCACAATCTGGATGGACAGCGCCACACTGATTCCCAGCAGCACCATGAAGCCAAGGGCCAGGGCACGCACGGGTACGCCCCTGGCTATGGCGACGTCGGGGTCCACGCTGGCAAAGGTCAGCGGCCGCCAGATGGCGACCAGCGCCAGCATCACCACGACGGCGGCGCCCGCCAGGACCTGCAGCTGGACCGTTCCGACGGACACGATCTGCCCGGTGAGCAGGCCGAACTTGTTCGCTGCCCGGCCCTCGTACAGGGAGAGGAAGAGAATGCCCAGGCCCAGGCCGAAGGGCATGATGACGCCGATGATCGAGTTCTTGTCCCGCGCACGCACGCCCATGACACCCAGCACGAGGGCTGCGATGACGGATCCTGCCAGCGAGCCGAGGATGATGTCCGCGCCGATCAGCAGTGCGAACGCCGCCCCTGCAAAGGAGAGCTCGGAGATTCCGTGAACCGCGAAGGCAAGGTCGCGTTTCATCACAAAGGTGCCCATCAGCCCGCCGAGGAGCCCCAGGACGGCGCCTGCCCAGATGGAGTTCTGCACCAGGACCAGCAGCTCACCGTAGTTTTCGAAATTGAAGATTGAATGCAGCAGGTTGCCCAAGTCCACTTAGCCCACCTCGCCGGCGACGGAATGTGCGTCCTCGTGGTGGTGCGTGGTGGCGTCCGGCAGGCCGACGACGATCAGCCGGCCGTTGGCCTGGATGACTTCAACCTGGCTGCCGTACAGATCGGAGAGCACCTCGGTGGTCATGACCTCCGCGGGTGTGCCGACCCGGAACCGTCCGCCGGCCAGGTACAGGACCCGGTCCACGTAGTCCATGATCGGATTGATTTCATGGGTCACGAAGACCACGGCACTGTCAGCTTCGTGGCACTGTTTGTTGATCAGGGCGCTGACGGCCTGCTGGTGCTGGAGGTCAAGGGACAGCAACGGCTCGTCGCACAGGAGCACTTTCGGATCCGCGGCGAGGGCCTGTGCCACGCGCAGCCGCTGCTGTTCACCGCCGGAGAGCTGCCCCACCGGCACCTTGGCGTAGTCGGTGGCGCCCACGAGATCCAGGAGTTCATCGACCTTTCGGTCCACATTGGCCCCGCCCAGCCGGATGCCCCAGCGGTGGCCGTCGACGCCGAGGGCCACGAGGTCGCGGGCGCGCAGGGGTGTGTCTGTGTCGAATGATTTCTGCTGGGGCACGTAGCCGATCCGGCGGCTTCCGCGTGCAACGGGCCGGCCGCTGAGCACAGCCGTGCCAGTGGTCAGCTCCTGCAGCCCGAGCAGGACCTTGAGAAAGGTGGTCTTGCCGCTGCCGTTGGGACCGAGCACGGCAAAGAATTCACCCGGGTGGATGTCCAGGTCCAGGCCTTCCCACAGAGTCCGCTGACCGAACGCCAGGGAGGCGCCGCGGAGGCTAACTACCGGTGTCAAATGAGGAATCCTTGAGTTCCGCGGAGACTGCTGCTCCCGCTGTTGCGATCATCCTAGGGCCTTGCCGATGCTTTCCACATTCGCTGTCATCCACTGTACGTACGATTGGCCGTCCGGGAGGGTTTCACTGAAGTCCAGCACCGGAACGCCGGCAGTCCCGGCGGCCTTCTTCAGCGCCACCGTCTGCGGTCCCTCGGTCTGGGTGTTGTAGGCCAGCAGCCGCACGTCCCCGGATGTCACGAGGTCGACGGCGGCCTTGAGTACGGCGGGCGGGACGTCGGCGTCTTCCTCGATCGCCGCTGTGTACTCGGCAGGGGTCTCGTTTTCCAGCCCCGCGTCCTCTAGCAGATACAGCGGTACGGGTTCGGTGACAGCCACATGCGCGTGGCCAGTCGAAGACCTGATGGCGGCAAGCCGGGTTTCCAGGCCGCCCAGCGAGTCCTTAAAGGCCGCCGCGTTGGTCCGGAAGGTCTGCTCCGAGGCCGGTTCGAGCGAAGCCAGCTTGTCGGCGACGGCGTCCGCGAGGCGGGCCATGGCTGGCAGGCTGTACCACACGTGCTCGTTCAGCCCGGTGTGTTCGTGAGTGTGGCCGGCGGCGTCGGAGGTAGCCGGTGCCGGACTCTCGGTGGCGAGGCCGGAGACGTCCACGGCATTGATGATGTTGGCGTGGTCCAGCCCGGTGTCGGTAGCGAGTGTGTCGATGAAAGCGTCATAGCCCCCACCGTTCTCCACCACGAGCTCGGCCTTGGAGACCGCCAGCTTGTCCTGCGTGGTGGCCTCGTAGGAGTGCGGGTCCTGGCTGGTGCGGTTGATGATCGAGCTGACCCGGACCTTGTCGCCGCCAATGCGGGAGACAATGTCGCCGTAAACGCTGGTGGACGCGACGACGTCGACGACGCCGTCACCGGCGTCCCCACGTGAGCTTCCCGCCGTCGGGCTGCATGCGGTGAGCAGAAGGCCTAAGCCGGTAAATCCTGCCAGCAGGACTCGGGCAGCGGGGCGACGCACGGGGGGAACCTCGGATCTGTTATTGAGAATCAGGAGCAATAGCAACAGCCCGAGTGTATCCCTAAATAGGAATGATTCCTATTTAGGGATACCCCGGTGCCGCCTTGCCGCCCGCCCGCTACTGGTCTGTCCGTTACTGGTCCTGGCCCAGCCTGCGGTAGCCGGTGGCCTGCGTCGCGTCCCGGATTTCGCCGACGAGCTGCTCAATCACGTCTTCCAGGAACAGCACACCCTGGGTCAGCCCGTCGGGCCCGATCACGCGGGCCAAATGCGAGCCCGTGCGCTGCATGACGGACATGGCCTTCTCGATTTCGTCGTCCATGGCCAGGTTCGCCAGCGACCGGATGCGGCTTTCCGCAATCGGCTGGTGGTATCCCGCGTCCGGAATGGACAACACGTCCTTGATGTGGAGATAGCCAGCCAGCATGCCGTCGTCATCGAGCATCGGGAAGCGCGAGAACCCGGTCCGGCTCACTGCCTTCTCGAATTCCGCCGGCGTGGTGGCTGCCTTGAGCATGACCAGTTTTCCCAGCGGAACCATCACGTGGGATGCATTGTGCTCGGAGAACTCCAGCGCACCGGTGATGAGTCCGGCGTCGTCGTCCACAAGCCCGTGGCGGGTGGACTCCTGCACGATCGACTGCACTTCCTCAAGGGTGAACGAGGAGGTCACCTCATCCTTTGGCTCAATCCGCATCAGCTTCAGGATGTGGTTGGCGGACCAGTTGAGGGCCCCGATGACAGGCTTCACCATCCGTCCGATGAACATCAGCGGCGGGGCCAGCAGCAGCGCCGCCTTGTCCGCGACCGACACGGAGATGTTCTTGGGCACCATCTCGCCGAATGTGACGTGCAGGAACGTCACCACCATCAGGGAAACGGCGAAGGCCACGATGTCGGCGACCTCCATCGGGATGCCTACCGCTTCCAGCGGCACCGCCAGGAGGTGGTGGATCGCGGGCTCGGCCACCAGCAGGATCAGCAGCGAGCAGACGGTGATGCCGAGCTGGGCGCACGCGAGCATGAGGGAGACGTTCTCCATGGCCCGCAGCGTGGTCTGGGCGCGTTTGGAGCCGGCCTCGGCCAGCGGCTCGATCTGGCTCCGGCGGGCGGACATGACGGCGAATTCCGCTGCCACGAAGAAGGCATTGCCCACCAGAAGGACGGCAAGCCACAGTATTCCTGCCCAGTCGCTCACGCGGCACCTGCCTTGCTGGCGGGCTGGCCGCCGCCGGATGCCCGGGAGGGCCGGAAACAGATCCGGTCGATCCGCCGGCCATCCATGCGGGTCACGCTGAGGGTTCCGCCGACGACGTCGACGATGTCGCCGACTGCCGCGATGCGGCCGAGCTGGCTCATGACGTAGCCTCCCACCGTTTCGTAGGCAGCCTCGTCGGGCACGGTCAGGCCCGGGATCTGTTCGGAGAGTTCATCGGGCCGGAGCAAACCGGGAAAGTACCAGTCCCCCGAGGCGCTCTGGAGCAGGCCGGGGCGGACCTTGTCATGTTCATCGGCCACTTCCCCGACGATTTCCTCCACGAGGTCTTCCAGCGTGGTGATGCCGGCCGTGCCGCCGTATTCGTCGAGGACGACGGCGAGTTGCAGGTTGCCCTCGCGAAGTTCGGCGAGGAGGGCGTCCAGGTGGATGGTTTCGGGGACCTGGAGCACATCGGTCATGATGGCTCCGGCCTGCAGCTTGGCGCGGCGGCCCGAGGGAACGGCGATGGCCTTCTTGATATGCACCACGCCGCGGATGTCGTCGGAGGACTCCCCGATTACCGGGAAACGGGAGTATCCGGTGCGCTTCGCGGCCTCGACGATGTCCGAGACCGGCTGGTCGGCGTCGATGGTCTCCACGCGGATGCGGGGGGTCATGACGTCAGCGGCGGTCCGCCCGGAGAACTTCAGTGTCCGGGCGATGAAGTTGGCGGTTCCGGCGTCCAGGGTGCCCATGGCTGCGGAGCGGCGCACGAGCGAGGCCAGTTCGGCCGGGGTGCGGGCGCCGGAGATTTCCTCCTTGGCCTCCAGGCCGAAGATGTTGAGGACCTTGTTGGAGAACCCGTTCAGCACCACGATGGCGGGCTTGAAGATCGCCGTGAACACCAGCTGCGGCCGGGCGACGGCCTTGCCGATGGGAAAGGACAGCGCGATGGCCATGTTCTTGGGCACCAGCTCGCCGATCAGCATGGAAAGCAGGGTGGCCAGCACCATCGCGAGGACCAGGGACATGGAGGCCGCCGCCGCTTCCGGGATTCCGACGGCGACAAGCGGGCCTTCGAGCAGCTTGCCGACGGACGGTTCCATGACGTAGCCGGTCAGCAGCGTGGTCATGGTGATGCCCAGCTGGCAGCTGGAGAGCTGGGTGGAGAGCGACTTGAGACACTTGAGCAGGGGCTCGGCGGCGGCATCGCCGTTGTCAACGGCGCGCTGCACGGTGGACTGGTCGAGGGCAACCAGGGAGAACTCTACGGCGACAAAGAAACCGGTGCCGAGGATGAGCAGCAGGCCTGCTGCAAGGAGGAGCCATTCCATATCAATGGCCTGCTTCCGGAGCAGCGGCGCACAGCCGGTGCCGTTGCAGAGGCTTTAGCTTGTGAGAAGGACTGCCCGGCTGGAATCGACTGCCCGGCGGAGGATGGTCGGCCGCGGCCGACCCTGTTTCGTGAATGGCTCCGGAGTGGCGTGTGGCCGGGGAGTGATGGGCGCGTGAACGGGGTTTGCCGGCTCTGCGGGTGGACTGCGCGGTAACGGTTTCCGTTCTCCGCTGACAGCCCCCAGGCCGGCACCTAGATTTACTGTCCATAAGAATTTCAGTCTACAGGAGCCGCCGCCAGCCCCCGTGTGCGGCGCCGCCCGCACGTCCCGCCGCAATCCCGGCCGCCAGACCCGCCCGCGGACGCACGAGCCGTGCACAACTCACCAGCTTTGCGGGACGGGACGACCCTCCTCGTACCCGGCCGCGGACTGGATGCCGGCCACGGCACGTTCCCGGAAAGCGGCGAGATCGGCAGCGCCGGCGTAGCTCATGGAACTGCGCAGGCCGGCGGTAATCATGTCCAGCAGGTCCTCCACGCCGGGCCGCGCCGCGTCCACGTACATGCGCGAGGTGGAGATGCCTTCCTCGAAGAGGGCCTTGCGGTCCTTTTCAAACGCACCCTCGCGCTGGTTGCGGTTCTGTACCGCCCGGGCGGATGCCATGCCGAAGCTCTCCTTGTACTGCCTGCCGCCCGCGTCGAGCTGCAGGTCCCCGGGGCTTTCGTGGGTGCCGGCAAACCAGGAGCCGATCATGACCTGGCTGGCCCCGGCGGCCAGGGCCAGGGCGACGTCGCGCGGGTAGCGGACACCGCCGTCGGCCCACACCCGGCCGCCGGCCTCCCGCGCCGCCGCGGAGCATTCCAGGACTGCGCTGAACTGCGGGCGGCCCACGGCCGTCATCATGCGCGTGGTGCACATGGCCCCCGGACCGACGCCCACCTTGACAATGTCCGCCCCGGCCTCGATCAGCTCCCTCGTGGCCTCGCCGGTGACCACGTTGCCGGCGACCACCGGCACGCCGGGGTTGAGTCCCTTTACAGCGGCCAGGGCGTCGAACATTTTCTGCTGGTGGCCGTGTGCGGTATCAAGGACCAGCACGTTCACGCCGGCAGCCAGCAGCTCCTCCGTCCGCCCGGCTACGTCTCCGTTGATCCCGACGGCGGCAGCGACCTTGAGCCTGCCGTCCTCGTCCAGGGACGGGCGGTAGAGGGTGGAGCGCAGGGCGCCCTTGCGGGTGAGCACACCGGCGAGGACGCCGTCCTGCTGCACCGGCGCGTAGTCAGTTCCGGCGGCGTCCATCGCTTCAAAGGCGCGGCGGAGGGCGTGCGCGGCTACGGCAGCATCCGCCGCCGATCCGCCCGCAAGCAGGCCGCCCCCGAGCAATGCGGCGTCCAGTACCAGCGGCTGGTGGCGGAGGACGGAGGCCAGGGACGCGAAACGGTCCTGGCCCTCGCAGTCGGCGGCCCGGACCACGCCGCTGACTGCTCCGGATTCATCCACAATCACTACGGCCCCGTGCGGCCGCTTGCCCATCAGGTGCAGGGCATCAATCACAGTGTCCGTGGGCGCGAGCATGACCGGGGTCTCCAGGACCGGGTGGCGTCCCTTGATCCAGGCCGTAACATCCCGGATGACATCGAGCGGGACGTCCTGCGGGAGGACTCCGAGGCCGCCGCGGCGGGCCATCGTCTCGGCCATCCGCTTCCCCGTCACGGCCGTCATATTCGCCGCGACCAGTGGAATCGCCGAACCGGTCCCGTCATCCGCCGAGAGATCCACGTCCAGGCGCGATGTGACATCGGAACGGGACGGCACCAGGAAGAGGTCTGAGTAGGTCAGATCGGTGGTGGGTTCATTCAGGAAACGCACGGCTGCTCCTTAGTCGGCACCCTCGGCGCCAAGCGGGTTCTCCCTCGATTCTAGGGCCGTTCCCCCGGCCGTCCCGGACCGAATCTGCACCGGTTCTGCACCGCAATTCAGCGGCTGCGGAGGCAGATCATGATTTGGGTCACGCTTATTGGCGGTTTGGCAAGAATCCTCACTAGACTGGCAGGGGTCTGGGTTCACTGGACGCAGAGACTGGCTCAATCGATGTGCCGATGCACCGTGGAAGCCAGAGGGAATCAAACTCATGGAAGAGGCGTATTTCAAGTGCCAGAGCAGCCTAGCCACCGTCTACCAGAGGAATTTGGCGGAAACGAGTGGCTCGTTGACGAACTGTACGAGCGTTACCAGCAGGACAAGAACACGGTTGATGCCAAGTGGTGGCCATTGTTCGAATCCTTCGAAGCCGGTGACGCCTCTTCCGCCAACGGAACGCCCGGCACGGCAACAGCTGTGCAACCCGCCACCCGTGAACTTCCCGTCGTAGCGCCACCGCCGTCGGCCCCGGCCGCGCCGGCCGCGCCCGCGGCTGCGACCGCAGCCCCTGTGCCTGTTGCCAAGAAAGTCCCGGCCACGGTCGCCCGGGACGGCTCCAAGACCCTCGACGCCGGCCCCGGCACTGCGCCGATCCCGGCCCAGCTGCCTAAGAACGTCAAGGCCCCGACGGCGCCGGAAGAGGATGTCGTCTCCGTCCTCCGCGGCCCGGCGAAGGCCATCGCGTCGAACATGGTCACCAGCCTGGAGGTGCCGACCGCCACGAGCGTCCGTGCGATCCCGGCGAAGCTGCTGATCGACAACCGCGTTGTCATCAACTCCAACCTGGCCCGCGCCCGTGGCGGCAAGGTCTCCTTCACGCACCTGATCGGCTACGCCGTCATCCGCGCCCTGTCCCAGTTCCCGTCGATGAACGTCTACTACGACGAGATCGACGGCAAGCCGGTGGCTGTCCAGCCGGCGCACGTGAACTTCGGCATCGCGATCGACATGCCCAAGCCCGACGGCACCCGCCTGCTCATGGTGCCGAACATCAAGAAGGCGGAGACCCTCAACTTCTCCGAGTTCTGGCACACCTACGAGGACCTGATCAAGCGTGCCCGTGCCGGCAAGCTGACGGCGGACGACCACTCCGGCACCACGGTGTCGCTGACCAACCCCGGCGGCATCGGCACCGTGCACTCGGTACCGCGCCTGTCCAAGGGCCAGGCCGCCATCATCGGCGTCGGCGCGCTGGATTATCCCGCTGAGTTCCAGGGCGCCAGCGAGAAGATCATTGCGCACAACGCCATCAGCAAGGTCCTCACGCTGACCTCCACCTACGACCACCGCGTCATCCAGGGTGCCGGCAGCGGCGAATTCCTCAAGCTTGTGCACCAGCTCCTGCTGGGTGCGCAGAACTTCTACGACGAGATCTTCGAGTCGCTGCGCATCCCGTACGAGCCAGTGCGCTGGAGCCCGGACCTGCAGGTGGACCCGGCGGACCAGATCAACAAGGTCGCCCGGATCCAGCAGCTCATCCACTCCTACCGGGTCCGCGGACACCTCATGGCGGACACGGATCCGCTCGAGTACGTCCAGCGCAAGCACCCGGACCTCGACGTCCTGACCTACGGCCTGACGCTGTGGGACCTGGACCGCGAATGGCCCACCGGCGGCTTCGGCGGCAAGCCGATGCTCGCCTTCCGCGACATCCTCGGCGTCCTCCGCGACGCCTACTGCCGCACCACCGGCATCGAGTACATGCACATCCAGGACCCGGCCGAGCGCAAGTGGTTCC
Organism: Actinomycetota bacterium; assembly: GCA_046730875.1. GTDB lineage: Bacteria > Actinomycetota > Actinomycetes > Actinomycetales > Micrococcaceae > Arthrobacter. The sequence continues at coordinate 12,712 of JBKPJW010000331.1, forward strand.
AGGACCAGCTGGAGCACGCGTACTCCAAGCCGAGCCGTGACGAGCAGCTGCGCATTGTCTCCAAGCTCAACGCCGCCGAGGCCTTTGAGACGTTCCTGCAGACTAAGTTCGTCGGCCAGAAGCGCTTCTCGCTTGAAGGCGGCGAGTCCCTGATTCCGCTGCTGGACGCGATCATCTCCGACGCCGCCGACGACGAACTCGACGAGGTAGCCATCGGCATGGCCCACCGCGGCCGGCTCAATGTGCTCACCAACATCGCGGGCAAGACCTATGCGCAGGTCTTCCGCGAATTCGAAGGCACGCAGGACCCCCGTTCGGTCCAGGGCTCCGGCGACGTGAAGTACCACCTCGGCACCGAGGGCACCTTCACCTCGGACAATGGCAAGGAAACCAAGGTCTACCTCGCCGCGAACCCGTCACACCTCGAAGCCGTGGACTCGGTCCTCGAAGGCATCGTCCGCGCCAAGCAGGACCGCCTGGACCAGGGCGAGGCGTTCCCCGTGCTCCCGATCATGGTGCACGGCGATGCGGCCTTCGCCGGCCAGGGTGTTGTGGCAGAGACGCTCAACCTCTCCCAGCTGCGCGGCTACCGCACCGGCGGAACCATCCACATCGTGGTGAACAACCAGGTCGGCTTCACCACCGCGCCGTCCTCCTCGCGCTCCTCCACGTACTCCACCGACGTCGCCAAGATGATCCAGGCACCGGTGTTCCACGTGAACGGCGACGACCCGGAAGCCGTGGTCCGCATCGGCCAGCTCGCCTACGAGTTCCGTCAGCGTTTCCACAAGGACGTTGTCATCGACATGGTCTGCTACCGCCGCCGCGGCCACAACGAGGGCGATGACCCCTCGATGACCCAGCCGCTGATGTACAACCTGATCGAGGCCAAGCGTTCGGTCCGCAAGCTGTACACCGAATCGCTGATCGGCCGCGGAGACATCACCGAGGAAGAAGCCGAGCAGCTGCTGCGCGACTACCAGGAACGCCTGGAGCGCGTCTTCGCCGAAACCCACGCCGCCCAGACGTCCCCGATCCCGATCATCACGGCCGATTCCGCCGCGGTGTCCGATCTCGAACGCCCCATGGCCCAGCAGAGCGATTCCGGCGTCAACGCTCCGGCCTCCACCGCGATCTCCAAGGAGATGCTGGCCCGCATCGGCAAGGCCCACCTTGAGATCCCGGAGGGCTTCACCGTCCACGCCAAACTCAAGCAGCTGCTGGAGAAGCGTGAGGCGATGTCCCGTGAAGGCGGCATCGACTGGGGCTTCGGTGAACTTGCCGCGTTCGGCTCGCTCATCATGGAAGGCGTCCCCGTCCGGCTTTCCGGCCAGGACTCGCGCCGCGGCACCTTCGTGCAGCGTCACGCCGTCTTCCACGACCGCGCCAACGGCGACGAGTGGATTCCCCTGGCCCATCTGTCGGATGACCAGGCCAAACTGTGGATCTACGACTCCCTGCTCTCCGAATACGCCGCCATGGGCTTCGAATACGGGTACTCCGTTGAGCGCCCGGATGCGCTGGTGCTCTGGGAAGCGCAGTTCGGTGACTTCGTCAACGGTGCGCAGACCATCATTGATGAGTTCATCTCTTCCGCCGAGCAGAAGTGGGGCCAGCGGTCCTCGCTCGTCCTCATGCTGCCGCACGGCTACGAGGGCCAGGGACCGGACCACTCCTCCGCCCGCATCGAGCGTTTCCTCCAGCTGTGCGCTGAGGAGAACATGGTCGTGGCCAACCCCACGACGTCGGCCTCGCACTTCCACCTGCTGCGCCGCCAGGCCTACAGCAAGCCGCGCAAGCCGCTCATCATCTTCACGCCGAAGCAGCTGCTCCGGCTGAAGGCTGCGGCCTCCTCCGTGGAGGACTTCACCACGGGCTCGTTCCGCCCGGTCATTCCGGAACATGCGCAGCTGCAGGCCGACGCCGTCGAACGCGTGCTGCTCGTATCCGGACGCCTGTACTACGATCTGCTGTCCACCCGGCAGAAGACCGAAAACAAGACCACGGCGATCGTGCGCGTCGAGCAGCTCTACCCGCTGCCGGCCGCCGAAATCGCCGCGGAACTGGCCAAGTACCCGAACGCCGAAGTGGTCTGGGCGCAGGACGAACCTGCGAACCAGGGCCCCTGGCCGTTCATCGGCCTGAACCTGCCCGACGCCCTGGACCGCCGGGTCCGCCTCATCTCGCGCCCCGCCTCGGCTTCCACCGCGGCTGGGTCCATGAAGCGCCACGCGGCAGAGCAGGACGCCTTGCTCAAGCAGGCATTCGCACGTAAATAGCGTCATTGCTGCCCGGCCGGAGACTGAAAAACAACACTCCGGCCGGGCAGCTCTGTTTAATGGACTGTTAGTGTCAGCTTGATGGACAGCGTTGAAGTGAAGAGGTAGTCGTGGAAGATCGGAAGCTGCGGATCGCAGCCGTTGGGGACGAGCTGTTGGCCGGGCTCGGTGATCCGCGTGCCCTCGGCTGGTTGGGGCGGGTGCTGGCCCGCACGCCGCACGACGGTGTGGCCCTGGAGTGCTACTCCCTGCCGTGCCCGGAAGAGGGCACCGAGGGAATTGCCGCACGCTGGCTGGAGGAGGCGGGCCGCCGCTTCGGCAACCACCACGAAAACCGGCTGGTGATCGGACTCTCCGGGCGTGACATCGAGTTCGGCCTGTCCACTGCCCGCAGCCGGCTGAACCTCGCCAACATCCTGGACTCCGCCTCCCAGAACAAGATCGAGGTCTTCGTGGTGGGCCCGCCGCCCACCCTGGACCCCGCCCAGAACCGCAGGCTCGGGGAACTCAACACGGCATTCGCCGACGTTACGACGCGCCGGAAGCACCTTTACGTGGACACTTTCTCGCCGCTGCTCAACCACGAACAGTGGCGCCAGGACCTCGCGGCCAACGGCGGCACACCGGGCCAGGCCGGTTACGGCCTCATGGCCTGGCTGGTGCTGCACCGCGGCTGGTTCCAGTGGCTCCGACTGGACGCGCCGGAATAGGCGGCGCCCGGCCCTGGACCTCCGGAAACTTCGCGATATATCTTGACCGCTGAACGGTGGCGATATATCGTGACTTCATAGTCGCGATATATCGCAACTTGTTGCCAGCCACCTTTCGCCTTCCGGAGGAACCATGTCAGAGAACACGTGGACCGTGACCGGGCCGCAGACGATCGACGTCGACGCCGTCCGCTCCCTCAAGCTCGGCATTGTCCGCGGCCGCTTCGATATCGTCACCCATGACGAGGACCTGGCCAGAATCCAGGTCTCCGAAATCGCCGGTGATCCGCTGTACGTCTCGGTGGTCGACGGCCGCCTGGAGGTGCGCCACCAGCTGCACGGGCCGCAGGGCTGGTTCAAGAACCTGATGGGGACCGTCAATAACAACAGCGGCAATTCGGCAGTCATCAGCATCGCCCTTCCGGCCGGTGTCGATGTGGAGGCCGGGACGGTGAGCGGCGACGGCATGGTTTCCGGAATCAGCGGCCACGCCCGGCTCAACACAGTTTCGGGGTCCGTTCTCGCGGACGGCACCGCCGGAGACCTGCACGTCAACACGGTCAGCGGTGAGGTGATTGCCCGCAACCACCGCGGCATCCTGACCGCGAAGAGCGTCTCCGGCGAGGTAACGGCGTCCGGGGAATTCAGCAACATCCGCGCTAACACGGTCAGCGGCGACCTGAACTTTGATCTGCACGGCTTTACCCGCGATTTTGTCGCCAACTCGGTCTCCGGCGACGTCACCATCCGGCTCCCGCACGACGTCGGCGTGGACATCATCGCCAAATCCGCCAGCGGGGCTGTGGTGATCGACAATCAGAAGTACGTCCTGCCCGGCGGCACGGTCCAGACCATCGCGGGACCGGACGCCAAGCTGATGCTGGTGCGGACCAACTCGGTCTCGGGGAAAACATCAATTTTTCACGGCCAGCCCAGCCCGGACACCGAAACGGTCATCTGATGCCGCCCGTCTTCGCCCATGGGGCGCTTCGGCTGTACCTGCTGGCCCTGCTCGAGTCGGGCCCCAAGCACGGCTATGAACTCATCAAGGCGCTCAGCGAGCGTTTCGGCGGTACCTACTCCCCCAGCGCCGGAACCATCTATCCGCGCCTGGGCAAGCTCGAGGAGGAAGGGCTCGTGGCCACCCATACGGAGGGCCGCCGCACCAACTACAGCATCACCCCGGCCGGGGTCACGGAACTGAACAGCAGGCGGGACGAACTCGTCGGGGTCGAGAACGACATCTCGGCCTCGGTCCGCCGGCTGGCCGACAACCTGCGCCAGGACATCCGCTCCAATATGCGCGGCCTCCGGGCCGACCTCGCGGCAACGGCGGAGGCGGCGCGAGCCTCGGCCCGCGCACCGGGGCCGGCAGGCGGCGACGGAGCCGGGGCGTGGTACTCGCCGGAGGGTGAACGGCGGCTGAAGGAGGCGGAAATGCTGATTCAGGCTTTCCGTGACGACATGAGGGTGGAACTGCGCCGACACGCCGGAAGCCACCCCGTCACCGTCGTCACGCTCGAAACAGTCAGGACGGTTCTGGAC
>JBKPJW010000332.1:0-17514 GCA_046730875.1 Actinomycetota bacterium
GCCCGGCGCCGCCGTCGGACTCGGAACGGACCCCGCGCCGCTGGCGGACCTGCTCGGCCGCTGGCTGGGCGACGCCGGTCTCAGGAAACGCTGGCGGGACGCGGCCGCGGACGCCCGGAGCCGGTTGCCCGGCTGGGACGCCACCGCCCGGACGGTGCTGGGGTTCGTGACGTCGGCGGCGGGGAAAACGGACAGCGCGGTTGATTCCGCTCCCGGAGAAGCTGTTGGAGAATGAGCCCATGAGCATCCAGCCTGTGACGACGCACGCGCCGTCGGTCAAAGCGCCCGCCACCATGCCGGAACCGCAGAGCCTGACCCCTGAGCGGCTCCGGTCCTGGGCCTGGCACCGGCAGGGCCTGGACGGCTCGCTGGCCGGCTGCACGGCAGAGCAGGTGCTCGCCCGGGCAGGCTGGGCCCGTTCCGTAGGCGGCGCCAACCCGTACCTGACGCTCTTCGCCCGCGCCGGCATCCGCCGCGAACAGGTGGACGCGGACGTCCTCGCGCACCGGATCCTCGAACTGCCCGCCGCCCGCGGCTGCACCTACGTCCTGGGCCGGGACGACTTCGCCTGGGCGCTTAAGCTGGGCAAGGACGCCGCCGAAGCCATCCGGGTGCTCGGCCGCCTGGGCGTGGACCGGGGCGAAATCACACTCCTGGAGGAGCAGGTCCTGCACGTGCTCGCCGAGGCCGAGGGGCCCATGGATCCGCGGCAGCTCAAGGAAGAACTGGGCGACTCGGTCCGGAACCTGGGCGAGGAAGGCAAGAAGAAGGGCGCCGCCACCACGCTGCCCACCGCCCTGGGGATCCTGCAGTCGCAGGGCAGGATCCGCCGAGTGCCGGCCAACGGGCGCCTGGACCAGCAGCGCTACGCCTATGAGCCATGGGGTCTGCAGCCCAGCGGCCTCGACGATGCCGCCGCCCGCGCCGAACTGATCCGCCGCTACCTGGGCTGGACCGGCGGCGCCACTTTCAAACAATCGCAGTGGTTCACGGCGTTCACCGTGGCACAAAGCAAGGCGGCGCTCGCCGCCGTCGGCGCCGTCGAGGTGCCCACAGCCCTGACTGCCGCCGGGGGCGACCCGCTGTGGATGCTCCCTGAGGACGTTGACCGCCTCGCAGCATTCGAAGCGCCCGACGCCGAACAGATCCAACTGCTGGCCGGAACCGACTCGCTGTTCCTGCTGCGCCGCAACGCCGCGGACCTGCTCGCCGAGGAAGACCAGCACAAACCGGCGCTGGAATCGCTCGCGCTGCAGGCGGACCTTCCGGACCACCCCATCCTGGACCGCGGCCGGATCATCGGACTCTGGCAGTACGAACCGGCCAAGGAGCGGATCGTGTCCTGGCTGTTCCATGCCGCCACGCCCGCCGTGACGGCGCGGATCGCCGAGGTGGAAGCCTGGATCCGCGAGGACCTCGGCGATTTCCGGGCCTTCAGCCTCGACTCGCCGTCCAGCCGGCAGAAGCGGATCGATGCGCTCGCGGCTTCTGCTGCAGCCTCCGCGGCGGCATCGTCCGCCGCAGGTGCGGCCGGCTAGCAGGAACGGATCAGGCGCGGTGGCCGGCGAAGAAATCCCGCAGGAGCGCAGCGCACTCCTGCTCCCGGACGCCTGCGATCACTTCCACCCAGTGGTTGAGCCGGCGCTCGCGGAGGATGTCGAACACGGAACCGGCGGCCCCGGCCTTCTCATCCCAGGCCCCGAACACCACCCGCGGAATCCTGGCCAGGACGATCGCTCCGGCACACATGGCGCAGGGCTCCAGCGTGACCACCAGGGTGCAGTCCTCCAGCCGCCAGCCGTCGTCGCTCCTGCCTTCCAGGGCCCGGCGCTCCCGCAACCGAGCCGCGGCCTCCCGGATGGCCACCATCTCGGCGTGGGCCGTGGGGTCCCCCAGGGCCTCGCGTTCGTTGCGCCCGGCGCCCAGCACGGAACCGTCCGGTCCGATCACGACGGCGCCGATCGGCACGTCCGCGGTGGCCAGGGCAGTCCGGGCCTCGGCCAGGGCAAGGCTCATCCACTGGGCATGGCGGGGCTCCGGGGAAGTCATGGGTCAATGATAGTTTCGATCCTAAGCATGCTGTTCAGCTTGGCTGTGCAGCCCCAAGTAGTCGGGAGACGGCCGTGACCACCGAAACAGAGAACTGGCTGGCGCGGCGCTGGGGCAAATGGGTGGTGCCGTACGCGGCCCTGTGGATCACCATGCTGATCGGCGGCGTGGTGGTGGTGATCCTGGCGCTGGTCAGTGCAGAAGTCTACGACGACGTGGTGGACGAGGCCGGCTTCGCGAACCTGGACAAGCCGACACTGGCCTTCATGGAGCAGCTGCGCAGCCCCGGCCTGGACGCCGTTATCACCGGTTTCACCAACATCGGCGGCGGCATCGGGATGCCCATCCTGGGCAGCATCCTGACGGCGCTGCTGATCTTCACGTCCCGGACCTGGCGGCCGCTGATCCTGATCGGCGGCGCGGCCGCCGTCTCTGTGACTGCCACAACATGGGGCAAGAAAATGGTCGGGCGCGTCCGCCCGGACCATGCCGACGCCGTGCCGCCCTACGAGAACTCGCCGTCGTTCCCGAGCGGCCACACGCTCAACACCACAGTGGTGATCGCGCTCGTGGTGTACCTGGCCTGCCTGCAGATCAAGAAGACCTCCGCCCGGATCGCCCTGATCGCTGCCGGTCTGATTTTCATCGTCGCCATGGGCCTCAGCCGGGTCTATCTGGGCCACCACTGGATGACCGATGTGATGGTCGGGTGGGCCATAGGACTGGCCTGGGTGGGGATTGTGATCCTGGCCCACCGGTTCTTCCATGCGCTGCGGCACCGGGAACACGCAGGGCCGGCGCCGACCTTCGACCACCCCGCCCACCTGCACGACCGCGCTCCCGGCGCCACTGCCGGCCGCCCTGCACAGACCGACACGAACGACGCCGATCCGCCCGGCCGCGCGGGACGGTCCTCCACATCCGGGTGATAGTTTTGACCCATGCGCACTCTCGTTGTGGACCACCCGCTGGTCGCCCATAAGCTCACCGTTCTGCGGGATAAGAACACCCCTTCTCCGGTCTTCCGCGAGCTCACCGAGGAGCTTGTCACGCTCCTCGCCTACGAGGCCACGCGTGAGGTCCGCACGGAACCGGTGACCATCGAGACGCCCGTCAGCACCACGGTAGGCACCGCCTTCACCAAGCCCACCCCGCTGGTGGTCCCGATTCTCCGCGCCGGGCTCGGCATGCTCGAGGGCATGACCAAGCTGGTCCCCACCGCGGAGGTCGGCTTCCTGGGCATGGCCCGCGACGAAGAGACCCTGGACATCATCACCTATGCCGAGCGGCTCCCGGAGGACCTCACGGGCCGGCAGATCTTCGTCCTCGACCCCATGCTGGCCACCGGCGGCACCCTGCGCGAGGCCATCAAATTCCTCTTCAAGCGCGGCGCCTCCGACGTCACGTGCATCTGCCTCCTGGCCGCGCCGGAGGGTCTGGCCAAACTGCAGGAAGAGCTCTCCGACGCCAATGTGACGATCGTCCTGGCCTCGATCGATGAGAAGCTCAACGAGAAGTCCTACATCGTGCCTGGCCTGGGCGACGCCGGAGACCGCCTGTACGGCATCGCGGGCTAAGGCCAGCTCCGCGGCGGTTTTCTACGAGTCAACGCGCCCTTTCGCATCGCCGTGGTCCGCGCTAGCCTGTGCGCCATGGATTGGAAACTAGAACTCGTGTTTGTCCCGGTGTCCGACGTGGACCGGGCCAAGGATTTCTACGTCAACAAAGTGGGCTTCAACGCCGACTACGACGAACGGCCCATGGACGGCATCCGGTTCGTCCAGCTGACGCCGCCAGGCTCCGGCTGTTCGATCGCCATCGGGGAGGGCCTCAACGACGCCCCGCCCGGTACGGCACCGAGCCTGCAGCTGGTGGTCAGCGACATCCAGGCCGCACACAAGCAGCTCAAAGACAACGGCGTGGACGTCAGCGACGTCGACGTCCAGGACTGGGGCCACTTCGTCTACTTCGCCGACCCGGACGGCAACAAATGGGCCGTGCAGTACATCCCGCACCGGCCCAACGGCTGATACCGCCGGGCCGCGCATAACGGCCCCTCCCCGGGTCACCCATGTGCCGGGTCACCCAGGGTGCGGCCGGAGATGAGGCAGGATGGAGGGATGAGCCTTCCGTCCCGCCCTGGTGCCACTACTCTGACCGCCCGTGCCGTCCTGTTCGATATGGACGGCACGCTGGTGGATTCCACCAGCATCGTGGAGCAGGTCTGGACCGCCTTTGCCGGGCGCTACGGCCTGGACATTGGTGAGATTCTGCGCTCTTCCCACGGCGTCCAGGCCATGGACACGGTCCGCAGATTCGCCCCGGCGGGTTCCGATTTCCATGCCCTCGCGGCCGAACTTGGCCGGATGGAACTGGCCGAGACCCGCGGCATTGTCCCGGTGCCGGGTGCGCTGGAACTGCTGGCGAGCCTGCCGCCGGATGCCGTGGCCCTGGTGACGTCGGCCTCGCGGGACCTGGCCGAGGTCCGGATGGCGGCGGCGGGAATCGACGTTCCGGCAGCCTCGGTTACATCCGAGGACGTCACGCGGGGCAAACCACACCCTGAGGGCTACCTCCGGGCGGCGTCCCTGCTCGGTGTGGCCCCGGCCGACGCAGTGGTGTTCGAGGACGCCCCGGCCGGCATCGCCGCGGGCATCGCTGCCGGCATCCGGACCGTGGCGGTCGGTCCGAACGCCGGCGAACTGCCGGACGGGGTGCCGCACATTCCCGACTACTCCGGGGTTTCCGTAGCCACGCACCTCAACGGAGCCGGCCTGCGCACCCTGTCCTTCAGCTTCTAGGCCCCCTAGGGCCCGCCCGCTGGGCTGGCCAGCAGGTAAACGCTGGTCCCGCCCACGGTCTGGGCAGTGAACTTGGCCTCCACCCACCCGGCAATCTGAGCGGCGTCATCGGATCCGCTCTCGCCTTGCATCATGCGCCCGGCGATGAAGTAGTGGATCCTGCCGTCGGCCACGTACTGCTGGAACTGCTGCAGCGTGGGCGCCGGGTCTGTGCCGTTGAACCCGCCCACGGCCATCACCGGAAGCTGCATGGCCAGCTGGTAGCCGGCGGCATTGTTGGAACCAACGACGGCGGCAGCCCACGTGAAGGTGCCCGCGTCGGCCTGCAGGGCGGTCACGAGCGCCGCCGACGGGGTGCTGGCCCCGAGCAGGCCGCCCATCCCGCCCAGGCTGCCCGCCCCGTTCATGCTGCCCGCCCCTTGGCTGCGTCCGGTCGCAGCCCCGAGACCCGCCGTTCCGGGTCCGCCCCGGCCGGACACGGCCGGTCCCGCGCTCACAATCGAGCCGCTGTGGGCGGTGGACGCAGTGGACAGCGAGTACGCCAGCGGGCCGGCGAGGGCGGCGGCAACGGCGAGCGCCGCCGTCGTCCGCGCCATGATCCTGGACTCTTTCACCCTTGACGTCCTGACGGCTGAGCCCTTGACGATGGAGCCCTCGACCGCCGCCGGGACCGCGGCGGCCAGCATCAGGCCGGCGGCGGCGAGGGAGAGCAGGAGGACCACCCAGCGCAGCCACGGCACAAACGTCGCCGTGCGGCCCAGGAGTTCGGAGGCCATGGACCCGGCCGCCACAATCGCCACGGCGAGGACCGCCGCCGCCACGGGCTGGTTCCGCCGCTGCCAGAGCAGGACGCCGCCGAGCCCTGCGAGCCCAGCGATCCCGGGGGCCAGCGCCACCATGTAATACGGGTGGATGATCCCGGCCATGAAACTGAACGTCAGGCCGGTGACAGCAACCCAGGCGCCCCAGACGATCACGGAGGCCCGTACGGCGTCGGTGCGCGGGGCCCGGCGGCCCAGCCAGAGCAGCCCCGCCCCGAGCAGCAGCACCGAGGGCAGCAGCCAAGCGATCTGGCCGCCGAACTCGCTGTTGATGAGCCGGAACAACCCGGGCGTGCCCCAGCTGCTGCCGCCGCCCACACTTCCCGTTTCATCACCGTTCAGCCGGCCCAGTCCGTTGTAGCCGAGGGTCAGCTCCAGGATGGAATTGCTCTGCGAACCGCCGATGTACGGCCGGTTCGCGGCGGGGATGAGTTCGACGACGGCCAGCCACCACCCGGCCGCGACGGCCATCGCCCCGCCCGCATACAGCAGATGCAGAATGCGTTTGCCTGCCCCCGCCGGCGCCGCGATGAGGTACGCCAGAGTGAAGCCAGGAACAACCAGCAGGACCTGCAGCTGCTTGGTGAGGAATCCGAAGCCCAGGAGCACTCCGGCGAACAAAAGCCAGCGCAGCCGCGCGTCCTGGATGGAGCGCAGCACGGCGTACGCGGCCGCGGTCATCAGCAGCACCAGCAGGGCGTCGGGGTTGTTGAACCGGAACATCAGCACGGCCACGGGTGTCAGCGCCATGACCGCACCCGCGAGGAGCCCCGCGCCGTGGGCCAGGCGGGCGTCGCCGGTGGCCGGGGCTGCCGCGCGGCGGACGGCCAGATAGACCAGCCACACCGTGCCGACCCCCATGAGCGCCGGCGCCCGACCGCTCCGGGAGCCCCCGGCGCTCCGGAAGCTTCGGGATTTCCTGGACCTCCTGGTGCGACGGCCCGGGCACGCGGGCCGGCGCTGCACCGGGGCGGGGGCTCAGAGTCTCTGTCATGGCGGCCTACGATCCCAGCTTGTAGACGGTCGTGTTGCCCACGGTCTGGGCTTCGTAGTTGGCCGCGACCCAGGTGGCGACCTCGGAGTTGCCCCCGCGGCCTCCGCCCATGCCGCCCATGCCGCCGGAAATGAAGTAGCCGATCTCGCCGCGGTCCACCATCGCCTGGAACTGTGCGAGCGTCGGGTAGGGGTCACCGCCATTCCAGCCGCCGAGTGCGATCACGCTGGTGCCGGTGGCGAGTTCCAGGCTCGCGGCCTGGGTGGCGCCGGAGACAATCGCGGACCACTTGGTGCCGGAGGACTTCAGCAGCGCTGTCAGCTCCGTCGAGGACGTTTCTCCGCCGGGGCCGCCACCGGCCGCGCCGCCGTCAGCGCCGTCACCGGCTGTCCTGCCGGCGGCCCCGAAGCCGCCCATTGCGGATGCCGTCGGTCCGGATGTCGGGATCGAGCCGGAATGCGGCTGGGCGGCGGTGGCCAGCGTCCAGGCGGTGCCCCCGAGTCCGCCCGCGAGGAGTGCGAGGATGACGACGCCTGCCGTGGCGGCTTTGCGGAGCCGGGCCGGAATCGCCACCAAGCTGTCCACCCGCAGGAGCAGCGCCGCGGCGGCGAGTACGCCCAGGACCACAACGATGAGCCGGAGCCCGGGAAGCCAGGCAGGATCGCGGCCGAGGAGGACTGCCGACCAGACCGAGGTGGCCAGAACCGTCACGGCCAGGACAACCCGTGCAGGCCAGTAGGCCCGGCCGCGCCACAGCTCCAGGGACCCAATGCCCGCCAGGGCCGCGATCGCGGGGGCCAGCGCAACGGAATAGTACGGGTGCACGGTCCCGCTCATGAAGCTGAAGATCCCCGCCGTGACCACGAGCCAGCCGCCCCAAAGCAGGAGCGCGGCACGGGTTTTTGACGTCCGGGCCTCACGCCGGGTGAACCACAGTCCGGCGACCAGCAGGATCAGGGCCGCCGGCAACAGCCAGGACACCTCGCCGCCGAAACTGGTCCCGAACATCCGGGTGATCCCGGCCGCGCCGCCGAAGCCGACGTTTCCGTTGCCGCCCGGGCCGCCGGCGTTGCCTCCTAAGTTGCCCGCTCCGGCCAGGCCACCGCCGGAGCCGGTGATCCGGCCCAGGCCGTTGTACCCGAACGTGAGTTCCAGGAAGCTGTTGGTCTCCGAGCCCGCCATATACGGCCGGACCGAGGTCGGGGTCAGCTGGAACAGCACGACGTAGCTTCCGGCCACCACGGCGATTCCCGCGGCCGCGGCGAAGAGGTGGAGGAACCGGCGGCCGAGGGTAGTGGGCGCCGCCCACAGGTAGGCCAGGGCCAGCGCGGGCACTATCAGGAAGCCCTGCAGCATTTTGGTCAGGAAGGCCAGGCCGATTACCGCGCCGGCCGCGGCGAGCCACTTCCAGCCCGCCTTCTCGATGGCCCGCGTGGTGAGGTACGCGGCCAGCACCAGGCACATGGTGAGCATGGCGTCGGGGTTGTTGAACCGGAACATGAGCGCCGCCACCGGGGTCAGCGCCAGGGCGCCGCCGGCGAGCAGGCCCGCCGCCGGTCCGGACACCCGCTTGATGGTCAGGTAGAGAAGCCCGACGGCGGCCACTCCCATGAGTGCCTGGGGAATGAGCATGCTCAGGGCCGAGAAGCCGAAGATCCGACCCGCGAGGGCAGGGATCCAGAGCGCGGCCGGCGGTTTGTCCACCGTGATGGCGTTGCCGGCGTCGAGCGAGCCGAACAGCAGCGCGGTCCAGTCCTTGCTGCCGGCCTGGATCGCCGCGGCGTAGAAGGAATTGGCATAACCGGTGGCTTCCAGGTTCCACAGATACAACACGGCGGTGATCACCAGCAGCAGCCCCGCCGAGGGCCGCACCCAGCGGGACTGTGCTCCGAAGAGCAGGCGTTCACGGCGGCTCTGGCGGGCGGGCGTGCCGGGTGCGGATGGGTGGGGTGCGGAAGGATGGGGTGCCGTTCCGGCATCCCCGGGGGCCAGGGCGGATGATTCCTGGCTGGCCGGGGGGCCGCCGGCCGGCGAACCAGCAGCAGTTCCGGTGGAGGGGCTGATGATTGCCGTCATTTACTTGGCCTTTTCTGTGCGGGGAAGGAGTGCATCGGCGGCGGGCGCAGGAACGGTGCCCGTGGCGGTGAATGCCGGAACGGTGTCGGCGGCGCCGGGCGCCAGGACGGCGGGGGTGGGCCGGTGACGGAAGACCACCAGTCGGAACAGCAGGAATTTCGCGGCTGTGGCGGCCAGGTTGGCGGCGGTGACCGTGAGTAACTCCAGCCAGCGGTCCGGCGCCTGTCCTGACGCGCCGTGGACCAGGGCCAATGCGCCCGAGGTCAGGGCGAGCCCGATCCCGAAGACCAGCAGCCCCTCGAAGTGGTGGCGTGCCGCCTGGCTGCTGCCCTGGATACCGAACGTGAAGCGCCGGTTGGCCGCGGTGTTCGCCACGGCGGTGGTGAGCAACGCGAGGAAATTTGCCAGCTGCGGATCCATGATCCCGCGGCAGAGCAGGAAGATTACCAGGTACGCCAGGGTGGAGGCCACCCCGATGCTGCCGAAGCGGACGAGCTGTCCGAACAGGCTTCCGCCCGGGCTCTGTTCCTGGGCCCGCGAGGCGGCCGGCAGCGGTCCGCGGGCAAGGGCGGCGCGCAGTTCGGGAACCGGGATCCGGCCTGAGACGAGGTCCCCGCTTAACCGTGCCATGCCGCGCAGGTCCGCGAGGGCAGTCTGGACGATGTCCACGCTGGAATCCGGGTCGTCGGTCCAATCGACCGGGACTTCGTGGACGCGCAGGCCGCACCTTTCGGCCAGGACCAGGAGCTCGGTGTCGAAGAACCAGGCGTTGTCCAGGGTGTGGGGGAGCAGTTGCCGGGCTACGTCCGCCCGGATGGCCTTGAAGCCGCACTGGGCGTCGCTGAAGTGGGCGCCCATGCAGGACTGCAACAGGAAGTTATAGCTGCGCGAGATGAACTCCCGCTTGGGTCCGCGGACCACGCGCGAGCTGCGGGTCAACCGGGTCCCGATCGCCAGGTCCGAGTGTCCCGAAATGAGCGGGGCTAGCAGCGGACCCAGCGCGGCCAGGTCCGTGGAGAGATCCACGTCCATGTACGCCAGGACCGGTGAGGGCGAGGCAAGCCACACCTTGCGGAGCGCGTTTCCGCGGCCTTTTTCAGCCATGTGCACCACGTTCACCTCGCGCAGCTCGCGGGCCACGCGTTCCGCCGTCTTGAGCGTTCCGTCGGTGCTGGCGTTGTCCGCCACGGTGATCCGGAAGGAGTGCGGGAACGCGCTCAGAAGATAGGTGTGGAGCCGGCGCAGACATGCCTCAAGGTCCCGTTCCTCGTTGAAGACCGGGATGGTGACATCCAGCAACGGTGAGTTGGCACGCGTGTCGATGGCTGAGCGACGGCCGCCGGGTCCAGTGAGAGCCCCGGCCGCCGGGCCCGGGACAGGCGCACCGGCCAGGGCCAGCCCGGACGGCACGGCGGGTGCCGGCGGGCCGGCCGGCCTCGCCGTCGAACGGGACAGGGTTCCTGTGGCCTGGTCTGTAAATGTCATGCCGCAACTTTCCCGCCGGCCCATATGAGGGCTTTAGGGCGAAGCTGTGCGGGGGCTGTGACAATGCGGCCAGCGCGGGCCATCGAAACGCAGAGGAGGCCCCGGATCGCGTGGATCCGGGGCCTCCCGTGAGGTGCTGGTGCTGGCTGCGGCGCTGGCTAGTGCCGGTTTAGTACCAGTTGTGTGCGTAGTGGAAGTTCAGGGCGCCGCAGGGGGAGCCGTAGCGCTGCTTGACGTAGTTCAGGCCCCAGTTGATCTGGGTCCTGTAGTTGGTCATGTAATCGGCGCCTGCGCTCGCCATCTTGGTGGCCGGCAGGGATTGGACCACTCCGTAGGCGCCGCTGCTGGGGTTCGTGGCGGTGGTCTTCCAGTCCGATTCCTTGGTCCAGAGCTTCTGAAGGCACGGCATCTGGCCAGCGTCCCAGCCGTAGCTGCCCAGCTGGGAAGCGGCGTAGGCCTGTGCGCCGGCAGGATCGTCGATTGCGACCGGCACCGGCGCGGGAGCAGGGGCGGCCGGAGCCGGGGCAGCGGGAGCTGGGGCGGCGGGAACTGGGGCGGGCGCAGCCGGGGCGGCTGGCGCGGGAGCAGGCGCAGCGGGAGCAGCGGGCGCAGCCGGGGCGGCAGGAGCCGGGGCTTCGGCGGGCTTAGCCTCCGAGGCTTCAACGGCCATGCTGGTGTCCGCTGAAGCGGTGGGCGCCTCGACTCGGACCCGCTCGAAGTTCAGCTTGGCCAGCGGGTCAGCGCTCGTGGCCGATTGAGTCGGCACGTTAGCGGTGGTGGTGCCCGGCGTGGCTGCCTGGCTGGCGGCTCCACCCCCCATCAGCAGGGCAAAGGCGGCGGTGACGACGGCGGCGCGGCGGGCGGTGATGCCGAGTCCGGCGCCCAGCTTGGACAGGCCCGATGTCTGGTGGGCTGATTCGGCGCGGTGGCGCGACTTGGTTGTGCTGGAATCTGAAACGCCGTCAGGGCGTGTCTGTACCTGGAACTTAGTCATGGTGGCCTCTCAACGCCGACGGAGTTAGCTGTCGGGTTCGGATGAGGTCATCCGGCCGCACGGAAGGTCACGTGTCGGCTTCACCCCGAGGGCGCATGAGTGCAGAATGCCCGGGAACTCTGGGTCCCCCGCCTCTGCCTGATCGAGCGGAATCCGGGAAGCGGCAGAGTTTGGCGTCCATCCGGATATGCGGCACCAATGGCGGCCGCACTCCAAAGACGCTACAGGACCGCGACGCTTAAGTCACATTTTGGTAACAGGAGTCACAGGGGCGGTGTGTCGGCTTGCGTCGGATACGGGGCGACAACAGCCGGGCCGCCCCGGCCGTTTACGCCGACGGCGGGGCGGCAGGCAGCCGCACGGCGAACTCCGTCCGTCCCGGGCGGGACGTGACCTCGACGGTTCCTCCGTGGGCCTCCACGATCGACTGGACAATGGACAAGCCCAACCCGCTCGTACCCTCGGAGGTCGGAGCGGCGGCCGACGTGGCCGACGTGCCCGAGCCAGCACCGGTCCCGACGCCGGCGGACCCGGACCTGGCCCCCGCCGTTGCCGCCACGGGCGTGGCAGCGGGAGAGGCCGGAGGATTGGTGCGCGCGGTGTCAGCCCGGGCGAAGCGGGCGAAGACCCGGCCGATGAATTCGGGGGCGATGCCTGTGCCGTTGTCCGTCACGGTGACCACGGCGCTGCCATCAGCGGAGCGCATGACGCCCGTGACCACCTTGGTTCCGGCGTCGGTGTGCTTGCGCGCGTTGGACAGGAGGTTGGCGAGGACCTGGTGGAGCTGGGTCGCGTCACCGCGCACCACCACGGGCTCGTCCGGGAGTTCCAGTTGCCAGATGCGGTCCGGGGCCATGACTTTCTCATCGCTCACTGTCTCGATCGCGAGCTGGGTGAGGTCAACGTCGGTGACCTTGATCGGCTGGCCCTCGTCCAGGCGTGCCAGCAGGAGCAGGTCCTCCACGAGGGTGGTCATCCGCTCGGACTGGCTCTGCACGCGGGCGAGCGACCGCTGGCCGTCGGGGGTGAGATGCTCGGTCATGCGCATCAGTTCCGTGTAGCCGCGGATGGCGGTGAGCGGAGTGCGGAGTTCGTGCGAGGCGTCGGCGACGAACTGCCGCACCTTCATCTCGCTTTCCTGCCGCGCCTCGAGCGCGTTGGAGACGTTGTCCAGCATCTTGTTGAGGGCATGTCCCACGCTGCCCACTTCCGTTCCGGGATGGGCGTTCGACGGCGGGACGCGGACGGCCAGCGCCACCTCGCCGGCTTCCAGCGGCAGCTGCGAAACCTGGGTGGCTACCTCCGAGAGCTGTTCCAGCGGCTTCATGGTGCGGCGGATGAGCACCGTGCCGGCCAGGCCGATCAGTACGATTCCGCCAAGGGACACGATGGTGATGGTCCAGACAAGGGAGGTCAGGGTGCCCTGTTTATCGGCGAGGGGAAGCCCGGTGACAATGATGTCGCCATAGGGGGTCTGCGTGGCCACCAAGCGGTAGGCGCCTGATGAAAGCGTCCGATCAACGGGGAGACCGTCAGTGCGGAGGCTCAGGAGGGCCTGGTCGTCCTCCGGCGACAGCGAGGCACGGGTGGCGTCGGTGTCCAGGAAGCCCCCGCTGCTGACATCGCCGTTCTCGATCCGGGCAATGAGGGTGCCGACCCTTTGGCCCCGCGCGTCCAAGGGGTCCGGCCTGCCGTTGGGGTTGCCGACCGGGGGCCTGCCGAACTCGCTTGAACGGTGCGAGGCATCCTCGAGCTGCTTGTCCAGCTGGCGGGTGAGGAACAGGTCCATGGAGGCATAGCTGAACAGGCCCACAGCGCCGCAGATGGCCACGAGCAGTGCCATGGCCACCAGGACCAGTCGGGTCCGTAAGTGCCAGGTGGACGGGTTGCGCCAGTCGCGCCCGGGGACGCGGGTCATGCCGGCGAGTGTGGGCACGGATCAGTCCGCCGGCTTCAGGACGTAACCTGCTCCGCGCACGGTGTGGATCATGGGGGCGTGGTTGGCGTCGACCTTCTTGCGGAGGTAGGAGATGTAAAGTTCCACGATGTTGGCCTGGCCGCCGAAGTCATAGTCCCAGACCCGGTCCAGGATCTGGGCTTTGCTGATGACCCGCTTGGGGTTCTCCATGAGGTAGCGCAGGAGTTCGAACTGGGTGGCTGTCAGGTGCAGTTCCTGACCGGCCCTGGTAACTTCGCGGGTGTCGACATTGAGCACGAGGTCCCCGACCACGAGTTCGGCGGTGTCCATGGCGGCCACCCCGGAGCGCTGGACCAGCCGGTGCAGGCGCAGCAGGACCTCTTCCATGCTGAAGGGCTTGGTGACGTAGTCGTCTCCGCCGGCCGCCAGGCCGGTGATGCGGTCCTGGACGGCGTCCTTTGCCGTGAGGAACAGGGCCGGCACCTCCGGCGCGAAAGTGCGGATCCGGCTGAGGAGTTCGACGCCGTCGAAGCCGGGCAGCATCACGTCCAGTACCAGCACGTCCGGCCGGAACTCCTTGGCGAGCCGGACCGCTGCGGGCCCGTCGGCCGCCACGGCCACGGACCAGCCGGCCATCCTCAGGCCCATGCTCATGAGCTCGGAGAGGCTGGGCTCGTCGTCTACCACCAGTGCGCGGATGGGGGAGCCGTCCGGATGCGTGAGCTGGGGCAGGTTGTTGGTCAGGGAGTGTGAAGTGGCCATGGCACAACTCTCCGATCTGCCGGTTAGGCGGGGCTTTGGGAAGCCTGTGCGGCACCTGTGAATCCCAGCCTAGCGAGCTGAACGCCTTCCGGGTTGTGCGGCGGGCTTCGGTGGCACTCAAAGCATGCCCTCCGCCCGGCCCGAAGGTCACAGGCACGGCAGTCTGCCCGCACAGCCCAGGCACAGGGTCGCTCAGCACTCTGGGGTGAACACAGATCCGCACCTTGAAGGAGAAAATGCCATGAGCTCTCAGTACCCCGGAGCCGGTTCCGAACCAGCTCCCGCCCCCGCACCCGGGCCCGGCGGCGCCACGACGCCCGCACCCGTGAGCTCCCCCTACGCCCCCGGAAACAGTGCCGCAGGAAACAGCGCCCCGGGAAACAGCGCCCCGGGAAACTCCGACGGCGCGCAGCCGGCGCACGACGCTCCGGCCGGCTGGGCCGCGCCTCAAGGTCCGGCAGCGCCGGCACCGGCCCCGGCCTGGGGTATGCCCCGGCAGGAGTCCCCGGCGCCCGCGGCTGCCGCTGGCTGGGGCACGCCCGGCGCCACCTCCAAGTCCGCGGCAAAGCCCTGGACCCTGAAGCGCGGGCTCGCCGTCGCCGGCGCCGTCGCTGTCCTGGCCGTCGGCACCGGGGCGGGAGTCTACGCCCTCACCTCAAGTTCTGCGGCAGCCGACGGAACGGCGGCCGGGACGGCCGGAGGCCTGAACGCCGGTGGCACTGGCGGCCAGGGTTTTGCCCCCGGGGCGCCAGGGTCTGCGCAGGACGGGACCGCGGGAGGCGGCATGTCGGGACAAGGCGGCCCCGGCGACTTCGCGGCCGGCGGGATGGGTGGCGGCCTTTCCGCAGCGGTGCATGCCGAATACGTGGTGCTGCAAGGAACTGAGTACACCACCATGGCCCAGCAGACGGGGACGGTAAGCGAAGTCACTTCCGCCTCCGTCACGGTCAAGAGCAGTGACGGGTTCACCCGCAGCTACGCGCTGGGCAGCGATGTGGTGGTGAGCAATCTGCAGCAGCGGCGCCAGCAGGCGGACAGTACGGGCACCCAGCTGAGTGTGGCGGACATCGTCGCGGGCGGGACGGTCCGGATCGTGGCGGCCAAGGAAGGATCCGGCTACACGGCATCGTCCGTCATGATTGTGGCGGCCACCGCCACCGGCCAAACTAACTGACTCTCGCGGTAGCGCGGATTGCTGCCGGGCACCCAGCCCGGCAGCAATGATCACTCCCTGGACGGCCAGGTGGGCGGTCAGGAGAAGGTCTCGATTGAGATAAATGCCCCGACATGAACGATTTAGCGCGTTCAGCAAGATTCACCGAACATTATTCGGAAAATCAGACATGTTTACCAGTAGGCGGGAAAAACACTTCCCGTTTTATGGCCTGAACAGAATTGTGACTTACACTACAAATTGCCGTTCTGTCTCAGTATGTGGAACTTCGACTCCTTTGTTACTTGCACGTTCGCATTGTTACGTTGCACACTTCAATTGTGAACAAGAACTCAACAGCATCTGCAGCCGCAGCTTCCTGGATCAGCACACCAGCTGATACCGAGATGCGCTGTTGTCGAATGCACGCCTAACTCTTACACCCCAGGAGTTTTTAGGCATTCGCCCCCAGCCCAGAGTCGGGCGCCCCTCCCCAGTTTCATTGCGGGGTACTAAAGCATTCGAGCCGCGATGACGGCCATTCACATTGAGGTAAGCATTCCATGTCAGTTGCATCCGGATACGTCCACATCTCCGTCCGTAACGCCAGCAAGCCTGGCCAGGCCTCCGGGATCCGCCAGGGCTTTGGCGGCCGCTCCGCATTCGCCCCCGCTGCAACCGCCGCACCCGCCGGCAGCTTCCCCGCCCCCGGGTATTCGGCCCAGGGATACAATCCTGACTCCTACGGCCAGCTCCGCGCCGTTCCGGCTGCCCCCGCGACAGCGCCAACGCCCGTAATCGCGCCGGGTGCCGGCAGCCCGGCCCGTCCGGCCGCCCCCGACAACGTCGCCCGCGGCTTCGTGCTGTACATGGGGATCGACGAGGAAACCGCAGCCGCCGCAGGCACCTCCATCGCCAAGCTTGCCCAGGAGATCCGGGCCTACGCCCAGTCCCTCGTCGCCGGCGCCGAAAGCTATGCCGCAGTCGCCGTCGCCCCGGCCAGTGCCCCGGGCTCAGCCCTCGACGTCGTCCGCTCGACATTCGGTGACCCCACCGCCGGTGCCCGCCAGCGCACGGAGACCGCGCGCCTTCAGCAGCCGCAGGACCCGCGGCCCTCCGGCGTACTGATCGACCTCGCCCGCCGCGAAGTGCACCTCGACGGCGAATCCCTGAACCTGACGTTCAAGGAATTCGAGCTCCTGAATTACCTCGTGGAGAACGGCACCCGCACCGTGGGCCGCGACGAGCTCCTCGAAGGCCTGTGGCGGAACGCCGAGGAGGTCCCCAACGAGCGGACCATCGACGTCCACATCCGCCGCCTGCGTTCCAAGCTCGGCCGCCTCGCCAACACGGTCCGCACCGTGCGCGGCCAGGGTTACCGCTTCTACGAGCACCCGGAAGTTGTCGTCTGGGCCGCTCCGGAATACTCGATCTAGCTTTCTAGCCCACGCAAAGCGTCCGTCCCTCTTCTTGGGGCGGGCGCTTTCGCGTTTCCGGAAGCTTCAGCGACTTTCCGCCGTGCCTTAGCGTTCGCTGGCTTCCTTGACCTCGCAAGCTCGGACAAGGAATCCGGCCAGCTCTCTTCCTCCTTCGTTCCTCAGTCGGCGATGCGGCACTACGCGGAAAGCCGCTTCGCTTCCGCCGGGCAGTCACGCTCCCCGTGCGCTGGGTGCTTTGGGTGGGCTGGCTGACGGGCATGTGCCTCCGCGGCTGAGGCGGCGGCGAGGCCGGATTTTGGGGCCGCGGTGTGGCGGGCACCGCGGGGGCCCACTGCCGCGAGGGCCCCGACTCGAGCTTGCGAGAGGTGGGAGCGGCTGGGGACGGGCACGGCCCCAAATCCGGCGAAGCCGCCGTCGGTGAGGCGGCTGTTGGACCCTTTTGCGTTTCTTGGCTCCGGCGTAGTCTCGGACCGTTGAGCCGACTATTGGGAGGAAGACATGTCTGTTGCACGGATCACTACCCTGAGCGCGAACTCCAAGACCTCGTTTGATGCTGCCATCAAGGAGGGCATCGACCGGGCTAATAAGACCCTGCGCAATGTCACGGGGGCGTGGGTCAAGGAACAAAAGGTCGAAATCAGCGACGGCGCCGTCGTTGCCTGGCATGTTGTGCTGGAAGTGACCTTTGTCCTCGAGGACTGAGCGACCGCTGGTGGGATGCGCGCCCGGGACCACCCGCCGCACTAGGATTGGGGCATGAGCGCGCATCACATCAACCGGCTGGTGATCATGAGGCACGCCAAGTCCGACTGGCCCGGCGGGATCGCCGATCACGACAGGCCCCTCGAAGAACGCGGCCACAGAGACGCGCCCGTCGCCGGAAAGTGGCTGCTGAAACACGGTGTGGTCCCTGATTTCATCCTTTGCTCCAGCGCCCTGCGGACCCGCCAGACCTGCACTTGGGTGTGCCACGCCCTCGGGGACAAGGCGCCGACGGCCAAGCTCGAGGATGGCCTGTATGC
>JBKPJW010000333.1:0-1385 GCA_046730875.1 Actinomycetota bacterium
GTTCAAATGCACCAGTTCAAGCGCAGGGTTGGGATCAGGTGCAGTGAAGGTGAGGGGCGCGTCAAAAGTAATAGCGAGGGATTAGACTGATTTATACCGCGCTTATTCCAGCGCGGCAGAACGGTCATGCGGACTTGCGCCGCTTGACGTCGTGGGCGATCATCGTGGGCGCTGCCTTCTTGGCCACGACCTCTTCCGTGATGACGACGCTCGCGACGTCGTCGCGGCTGGGCAGGTCGAACATGACCGGGAGCAGGACTTCCTCCATGATGGCACGGAGTCCTCGGGCGCCGGTGCCCCGTTCCAGCGCCTGGTCGGCAATGGTGTTCAGTGCCTCGTCCTCGAAGATGAGCTCGACGCCGTCGAGCTGGAACATCTTCTGGTACTGCTTGACGAGGGCATTCTTCGGCGTCGACAGGATCTGGATGAGCGCCGCACGATCCAGGTTCGAAACTGTCGTGATGACGGGCAGCCGGCCGATGAATTCGGGGATCAGCCCGAACTTGAGCAGGTCCTCGGGCATGACCTCGCCGTAGGAATCCGTGGTGTTCTTGACCTCGTTGAGCGGGGCGCCAAAGCCGATGCCCTTGCGCCCGGAGCGCGAACCGATGATGTCCTCGAGCCCGGCGAAGGCGCCGGCGACGATGAACAGCACGTTGGTGGTGTCGATCTGGATGAATTCCTGGTGGGGGTGCTTGCGTCCGCCCTGCGGCGGTACCGAGGCCACGGTGCCCTCGAGAATCTTCAGGAGCGCCTGCTGCACGCCCTCGCCCGAGACGTCCCGGGTGATCGACGGATTTTCGCTCTTGCGTGAGATCTTGTCGATCTCATCGATGTAGATGATGCCTTGCTCGGCCTTCTTGACGTCATAGTCGGCGGCCTGGATGAGCTTGAGAAGGATGTTTTCGACGTCCTCACCGACGTAGCCGGCCTCGGTCAGGGCCGTGGCGTCAGCCACCGCGAACGGAACGTTGAGGCGGCGGGCCAGGGTCTGGGCCAGATACGTCTTGCCGCAGCCGGTGGGGCCGATCAGCAGGATGTTGGACTTGGCGATCTCGACGTCGTCGTGGTGCACGCCGTCGGCGAGGCTGCCGCTCTTCGGCGCGTGGCCGGCCTGGATCCGCTTGTAATGGTTGTACACCGCGACGGCGAGCGAACGCTTGGCGGGTTCCTGGCCGATCACATATTCCTGCAGGAAATCAAAGATCTCGCGGGGCTTGGGCAGTTCGAAACTGCCCAGGTCAGCTACTTCCGCGAGTTCCTCTTCGATGATCTCGTTGCAGAGTTCGATGCACTCGTCGCAGATGTAGACGCCGGGCCCGGCAATGAGCTTGCGAACCTGCTTCTGGCTCTTTCCGCAGAAAGAACACTTCAGCAGATCAGTG
>JBKPJW010000334.1:0-4721 GCA_046730875.1 Actinomycetota bacterium
CAGTGTCCGGCTCCGGTCCAGCCCGCCCAGGCCCAGCCGGTCCAGCGCCGCCTCCACGCGGGATTCCGCGGCGTAGCCTTCCCTGAGCTGGTACTGCGTCTGCAGGTTTCCGTAGCGTTCCAGGTCCTCGGCGTCGGCGCCGGCGAGGCCGTCC
This sequence comes from Actinomycetota bacterium, assembly GCA_046730875.1. GTDB lineage: Bacteria > Actinomycetota > Actinomycetes > Actinomycetales > Micrococcaceae > Arthrobacter. Next base: position 155 of record JBKPJW010000334.1, read on the forward strand.
TCCAGCCGGTCCAGCTCGGCCTCCAGGGCGCGAAGCGAAGCCAGCGCGGCATCGATCGCATGTCCCACGGTGACCTGTTCAGGCAGGCCGAGGGTCTGGGCCAGGTATCCCACCCGGCCGTGGCTGGCCGCGGTGCCCTCGTCCGGTGCCTCGAGCCCGGCCAGGATCCGGAGCAGCGTGGATTTGCCCGCGCCGTTTTCGCCGACGATGGCCACATGCTCACCGGCGGTGATGGCAAGTTCGACGCCGGCAAAGAGCTGGCGGTCCCCGTAGCCGTGGGATACGCCCGATAGGCGGAGATGTTCGCTCAAGGAGTCCTCGCAAGTAAGTGCCCAGCCTGCCCGGCGGCGGCTTGCGTCGTCAAGTATGGCACCGACGGGTGCTGCTGGGGTACCGGGGCGCAGACGTCCTTGGTATTGGGGAACTGGCGTATTGACGTGCTGACGCGCCGGCCGCCGTCGGCCGGGCTCAGGCGGCGAGCGCCACGGCTTTCTTGCGGCGGGCCTTCGCCAGCCGCGTCCCGATCAGGCCCTGCCGGGGGCTGAACAGGTAGACGGCGGCGAAGGCTGCCCCCTGCGTCAGGACCACCATGGCGCCGGAGGCGGTGTCGAGGTAGTAGCTGAGGTAGATGCCGGCGATGGAGCACACTGCCGAAATGACCGGGGCGATCACCAGCATGCGGGAGAACCGGTCGGTCAGCAGGTAGGCCGTGGCGCCGGGGATGATCAGCATGGCCACCACCAGCACAACGCCCACGGTCTGCAGGGCCACCACGGAGGTCAGCGCCAGGAGGCCCAGCAGCAGGGCTCCGAGGCGCTTCGGGGACAGGCCGATCGCGTGGGCGTGGGTGGGGTCGAAGGCGTAGAGCGTCAGGTCACGGCGCTTGAGGATCAGGATGGTGAAGGCGACCACGCCCAGCACCAGGACCTGGATGAGGTCGGGGATGCTGACGCCGAGCAGGTTGCCGAAGATGATGTGGTTCAGGTCCGTCTGGCTCGGCGTGACGGAGATGAGCACTAGGCCCAGGGCGAAGAGCGAGGTGAAGACGATCCCGATTGCGGCGTCCTCCTTCACCCGGCTCGTATTGCGGACCACCCCGATTAGGGTCACAGCAATCAGCGCGAACACCAGCGCCCCCAGGGCGAAGGGCGCCCCGACGATGTAGGCGAGCACGACGCCCGGCAGCACGGCGTGGGAAACGGCGTCGCCCATCAGAGACCAGCCGATCAGCACCAGCCAGCAGCTCAGCACGGCGCACACAATCGCGGCCAGCGCCGTGGTGACGATCGCGCGGACCATGAAGTCATAGCTCAGCGGTTCGAGCAGGAGGTCGAAGAAATCCATGGGTCAGCTCCTGCCTTGCGGGTTGGAAACGGCGCGGTCTGAGAGATCCCCGCCGGAAAGATCTTCGCCTGAAGCGTCCCGGTCGGTGGAGTCCCGGTCGGTGCTGTCCCGGTTCAGGACATCGAGGCCGAAGGCCATGGCCAGGTGCTCGGGCTGCAGGACCACCTCGGGCGGGCCGTGCATCAGGACTTTGCGCATCAGGAGCACGGCCTCGTCGCAGAGCTGCGGCAGCGCGTGAAGGTCATGGGTGGAGATCAGGATGGTGCAGCCGTCCGCGGCGAGCTCCTTCAGCAGGCGCGTAATGGTTGCCTCGGAGCGCTTGTCCACCCCGGCGAACGGCTCGTCCAGGAGCATCATGGTGGCCCCCTGGGCGATCCCCCGCGCCACGAAGGCGCGCTTCTTCTGCCCGCCCGACAGCTGGCCGATCTGCCGGTTGGCGAACTCGGACAGTTCCACCCGGTCCAGGGCGAGGTCGACGGCGGCGCGGTCCGCCTTGGACGGGCGGCGGGTGAACCCCTGGTGCCCGTAGCGGCCCATCATCACGACGTCGCGGACGGACAGCGGGAACTGCCAGTCCACGTCCTCAGTCTGCGGGACGTAGCCGATTCCGCCTTCCTTGCGGGCCTTGGCCGGGGGTTCACCGTGGATGAGGACGCGTCCGGCGTCGGGCTTGATCATTCCCATGATCGCTTTGAACAGCGTGGACTTGCCGGAGCCGTTCATGCCCACCAGCCCGCAGATCCGGGCTGTGTCGAGGGACAGCGACGCGGCGTCGAGCGCCAGGACCTCGCCGTAGTGGACGGTGACGTTGTCCACCAGAATGGCCGGATTGCTCATGTTGCCGCTCCCGTCAGGCCTTCGGTGATGATCCGGGAGTCGTGCCGGATGAGGTCGAGGTAGGTGGGCACGGGCCCGTCCGCCTCGGAGAGCGAATCGACATAGAGCACCCCGCCGTACGTCGAGCCCGTGGCTCCCACCACCTGGCGCATCGGGGCGTCCGAGACCGTGGATTCGCAGAACACGGCCGGGACCTTGTTGGCCTTCACGAATTCGATGGCCTGGGTGATCTGCTGCGGTGTGGCCTGCTGTTCGGCGTTGACGGCCCAGATGTAGACCTCCCGGAGGCCGGCGTCGCGGGCCAGGTAGGAGAATGCGCCCTCGCACGTCACCAGGGCGCGCTGCGCCTCGGGGACCGTGGCGAGCTTCTGGACCATCTCGTCCTTCACGGTCTGCAGCTTGGCCTTGTAGGCCGCGCCGTTCGCCTCGAAGACCGCCGCGTTGTCCGGATCGAGCTTCGAGAACGCCTTCACCATGTTGTCCACATAGAGCTGGACGTTGACCGGCGACATCCACGCGTGCGGGTTCGGCTTGCCCTGGTAGGAGTCTTCGCTGATGGACATCACGTCCACGCCTTCGCTGACCACGGCGTGCGGAACATCCAGGCCCTCGACAAACTGGGCAAACCACGCCTCAAGGTTCAGGCCGTTGTCCAGGATGAGATCGGCCTTGGACGCCTTGCGGATATCCCCGGGAGTGGGCTCGTAGCCGTGGATTTCCGCGCCGGCCTTGGTGATGGATTCGACCTGCAGCTTGTCCCCCGCCACGTTCTGCGCCACGTCGGCCAGGACGGTGAAGGTGGTCAGCACCACGGGCTTCTCACCGCCGGAACCCTGGCCCTGGCCTTGCCCCTGGGCGGCACTCCCGCACGCCGCAAGGGACAGGCAGAGTAGGACGGCCGTGACGGCGGCTCCGGCAGCACGCACAGGACCGGATCGGCGGACGACTTTGGCGCACCGAAAAGAAAGTTGAGGCATACCGAATATTGTACTGGACCGTGTCGTCCTGCCTCGGCGCTAGGCTGGTCGCATGGGCACAGCTCTCCGCACACCACCCGCGCCGCAGCCGGAGCTTTACCGGTTTTCGCGGCTTGATTACATCACGGCCGGGCTCTATGTGGCCGTGGCCGCATTCTTCGCCGTCGCCGGCGAACTGTTGGCGCCGCTGCTGATCCGGCTCTCGCCCAATCCTGCGGTGGCGTCCTATGCGGTGAATCTGATCTTTTACGCGACCATCGGCGCCCTGGCCCTGGCCGCGGCGCGGCGCGTCGTGCACCGCGACCTCCGCGTCCTTGCCACGAGGCCCTGGTTCACCGCGCTCATGGTGCCGCTGGCCGTAGTGGCAATGCTCATCCTCACCGCGGTCCTCGTGGCCGTCAGCGGGCCGGTGCAGACCTCCGCCAATCAGGCCGGACTCCAGGCCCTCATGCAGCAGGTCCCGGTCTGGCTCATGGTGCCCCTGCTGGTGATCGTGGGCCCCTTCGTCGAGGAATACATTTTCCGCCACCTGCTGATCGGCAAACTGAGCCGCCGGATCAACCTCTGGCTCTGCTGCGCAATGTCGGTGCTCCTCTTCGCAGCCCTGCACATCGTGGGCCAGGAGCAGATGACCCTGCAGGTGCTGATGCCCTACGTCGCCATGGGCGCCGTCCTGGTGTTCGTGTACGTCTGGACCGGGAAGAACGTCATGTTCTCCTACTTCGTCCACGCGTCCAAGAATCTCCTGGCGGTCTTCTTCATTTACGCGATCCCGCCGGAGGTCCTCGAACAGCTGCAGCAGGTCCAGGGCTAGAGAAGGCAGCCGGGGCCCTACCGACACGGCCTCCGGCGTCGTAGGTTCGTTCCATGACACTGAACATCCAGATCGCCGTTGACTGCACCAACCCGCACGAGCTCGCCGACTGGTGGGCCGAAACACTGGACTGGGCCGTGGAACCGCAGGACGAGGGTTTCATCCGCTCCATGATCGAGCAGGGCTTCGCCACCGAGGCCGAGACCACCACGCATCACGGCAAACTCGTGTGGGGCGCCGGCGCGGCCATCCGCCCGCCCGAGGAAATCGACGCCAAGAACCCCGCCCGCCGCATCCTCTTTCAGACTGTCCCGGAGAAAAAGAGCATTAAGAACCGCATCCATTGGGACGTGAGGCTTGCGGGCGCGGACAAGGACGCCGCGCGGACCGCCCTTGAAGCGCGCGGCGCCACGTTCCTCTGGACGGCCAGCCAGGGACCGCATTCCTGGCACACCATGGCGGACCCGGAAGGCAACGAGTTCTGCATCAGCTGAGCCGATTACTAGACTCGGACTGTGAGTAACGAAATCCCCGCCAAGGTATCCGACGTCTTTGACCCCACGCGGTGGCGCACCGTGTCCGGTTTCGACGACTT
>JBKPJW010000335.1:0-5197 GCA_046730875.1 Actinomycetota bacterium
GTCCCCCGGGAGACGGGAGTCCGGAGAAACCGGGCGGTTCGCCCGGGACCGCCAACCCCGGCGGTCCGAGCGGAAGTCCCCCGGGGCCCGAAAGTCCGCCCGGGCTCCATGGTTCGCACGGCACCGCAGACCCGGCCGATCCAGCCGATGACACCGTGTACAGGACCTGGCTGCGGCGGCTCTACACCCACCCCGGCACCGGCGAGCTCCTCGCGATGGACTCCCGCGCCCGGATCTTCCCGCCCGGGCTCCGCCGCTTCATCCAGACCCGCGACGAGACCTGCCGCACCCCCTGGTGCGACGCCCCGATCCGGCACCTGGACCACATCATCCCCTGGCACCACGGCGGCCACACCAACCAGACCAACGGCGCCGGACTCTGCGAAGCCTGCAACCACACCAAAGAAGCCCCCGGCTGGACCGCCCGCCCAATTCCCGCACGCCCCATTCCCGCACCCGCGACCCAACCGGCAACCGGCCCCGAACTCGGATTCAAACCCGGCGTCGGACCCAAACCCGGTCCCGACCCCGCGCCGCCCGGGCAACGACACACGCTCGAACTCACCACCCCCACCGGCCACACCTATTACTCCACCGCCCCGCCATTGCCCGGATCGCCCTTTGCAGGAAGGGTGCGTTCCGGGAATCCAGCCCTGGGGAGTCAACCGTCCGGACAGGGCCCCTTAAAGTCACCTGCCCTCCGTGGGGACCAACCGGTGACCCCCCATCGGCGCCAGCTCCGATACCGGGCGAAGACCCTCAAGGGCAGCAGGCGGCCTGCCGCTGCGGTGGTATAGGACGGTGAACGTGCTGATGGCATGCCGGCCGCCAGAGCCTACATATAACGGCCCCGCACCAGCCCGGACAAAAAGAATGCCGCCGTCGAGTCCTATAACTCGACGGCGGCACACTGCCAGGCAATTGCCCGAAGACCTGGGCCTCGGGTACGGATCTTTAGGACAACCGGGCAGGCAGCGTCTTCGGCTTGAAGGAAGGCCGGGTGGCCTCGTACGCCGTGATGTCCGGTTCGTGCTGGAGGGTCAGCCCGATGTCGTCCAGGCCTTCCAGGAGCCGCCACCGCGTGTAATCGTCAATCTCGAACGGCGCCACAATGTTGGCGCACTGCACGGTCTTGGACACGAGATCCACCGTGACCTCGGTACCGGGGGCGTTCTCGAGTTCTTTCCAGATGAGCTCGATGTCGTCCTGGGCGACCTCGGCGGCGAGGAGGCCCTGCTTGCCGGAGTTGCCGCGGAAGATATCGGCAAACCGGGAGGACAGGACGGTCTTGAAGCCGTAGTCCTTCAGCGCCCAGACAGCATGCTCGCGGGACGAGCCCGTGCCGAAGTCGGGGCCGGCCACCAAAACGGAACCTGCGTTGAACGGCACCTGGTTCAGGATGAAGGACGGGTCTTTGCGCCATGCGGCAAAGAGCGCGTCCTCAAATCCGGTGCGCGTAATGCGCTTGAGATAAACGGCGGGGATGATCTGGTCAGTATCGACGTTGCTCTGGCGCAGCGGGACACCGATTCCGGTGTGGGTGGTGAACTTTTCCATTGCGGATCCTTCGGGGCTCTGTGGATCGGGGCTGGGTGGGCCGGGCTGGGTGGATCGGGGCTGTCGGCAGCTAGGCTGCGTCGATGCGGCTGGCAGCGGACTCCGGAGCAGGGTCCAGATCCGACGGAGAACTCAGCGTGCCGCGGACCGCCGTCGCCGCCGCGACCACCGGCGAGACCAGGTGGGTGCGGCCGCCCTTGCCCTGGCGTCCCTCAAAGTTTCGGTTGGACGTGGAGGCGCAGCGCTCCCCTACTTCCAGCTGGTCCGGGTTCATGCCCAGGCACATGGAGCAGCCGGCAAAGCGCCACTCGGCGCCGAAGTCCTTGAAGACCTTGTCCAGGCCCTCGGCTTCGGCCTCGAGCCGGACGCGGGCGGAGCCGGGCACTACAAGCATGCGCACGTTCGGGTCCTTGGTGCGGCCCCGGACGACGTCCGCGGCAGCCCGGAGGTCCTCCATCCGTGAGTTGGTGCAGGAGCCCAGGAACACCGTGTCCACCCGGATGTCCTTCATGGGTGTGCCCGCCTCGAGCCCCATGTACTGCAGGGCGCGCTCGGCGGCGGCCTTGGCGTTTTCGTCGCCGAAGTCATCCGGCGAGGGCACCTTTGCGGACAGGGACACGCCCTGGCCCGGGTTGGTCCCCCACGTCACGAACGGTTCCAGGGTGTCGGCGTCGAGGTCCACCTCGACGTCGAACGTCGCGCCGTCGTCGGTGGCCAGCGTGTTCCAGTATTCGACGGCGGCATCCCACTCGGCGCCTTCGGGCGCATGCGGGCGTCCGTACATGTAGTCGTAGGTGGTCTGGTCCGGAGCCACCAGTCCGGCGCGGGCGCCGGCCTCGATGGACATGTTGCAGATGGTCATGCGGGCTTCCATGGAGAGGGCCCGGATGGCGGAGCCACGGTATTCCAGCACATAGCCCTGCCCGCCGCCGGTGCCGATCTTGGCGATGACGGCCAGGATGATGTCCTTGGCGCTCACCCCGGGGCGCAGCGTGCCCTCAACATTGATGGCCATGGTCTTGAACGGCTTCAGGGACAGCGTCTGGGTGGCCATGACGTGCTCCACTTCGGACGTGCCGATGCCCATGGCGAGCGCTCCGAAGGCGCCGTGCGTTGACGTGTGCGAGTCGCCGCAGACCACGGTCATGCCCGGCTGGGTGAGGCCCAGCTGGGGACCCACCACGTGCACGATTCCCTGCTCGGCGTCGCCGAGTGAGTGCAGGCGGACGCCGAACTCCTGGCAGTTGTTGCGCAGGGTCTGAATCTGGGTGCGGCTGGTGAGATCCGCGATTGGCTTGTCGATGTCCAGCGTGGGAGTGTTGTGGTCCTCGGTGGCGATGGTGAGGTCCGGCCGGCGCAACTTGCGCCCGGCCAGGCGCAGGCCTTCAAAGGCCTGCGGCGACGTCACCTCGTGCACCAGATGGAGGTCGATGAAAAGGAGGTCCGGCTGGGCGTTGGCTCCTTCGCCGTCCCCCTTGCGCACCACGTGCGCGTCCCAGACTTTCTCGGCCAGTGTCTTTGCCACGGCCTGCTCCCTTCAATGCGGTGATAATTGTGCGTCCTACGGACTGTTGCTTCCACTGAACCAGCAGACCCAAGTAATACGCCAGCGAGTTGACTTGCATCTCAGATAATGAGACGTCAATATCATTACATGGACAATTCTAGTGGAGTCGGTGTCATCGATAAAGCGGCCCATGTGCTTGACGCACTTGAGGCCGGCCCCACCACCCTGGCGCAGCTTGTAGCGGCCACCGGGCTGGCTCGGCCTACCGTGCACCGACTGGCGCTGGCGCTGGTACACCACCGGCTCGTGAGCCGCGATATCCAGGGCCGGTTCGTGCTCGGCAGCCGCCTGGTCGAACTGGCCTCCGCCGCCGGCGAGGACCGCCTCATCGCCTCCGCCGGGCCCGTGCTCATGCAGTTGCGCGACGCCACCGGCGAGAGTGCCCAGATCTTCCGCCGCCAGGGCGACTGGCGCGTCTGCGTGGCCTCCGCCGAACGCCCCATCGGCCTGCGCGACACCATCCCCGTCGGCACCCAGCTGTCCATGAAGGCCGGCTCTGCCGCCCAGGTGCTGCTGGCGTGGGAGGACCACGATCGTCTCCTGGAAGGTCTCCAGTCCGCCCGTTTCACCCCCACCGTCCTGGCGGGAGTACGACGCCGGGGCTGGGGACAGAGCCTCGGCGAACGTGAGCCGGGGGTCGCCTCCGTTTCCGCTCCCGTCCGCGGGCCGTCCGGCCGCGTCATCGCCGCTGTGTCCATCTCCGGCCCGATTGAGCGCCTGACCCGCCAGCCGGGGAGGCTGCACGCCGAGGTGGTCTGCAACGCCGGCCGCATCCTCACGGAGGCCCTCCGCAAGACCGGCGACTGAGTATGCTGTGCCCATGAATAGCTATGCAGTGTTCCTGCGGGGCATCAATGTGGGCGGCATCAATATCAAGATGGCCGATCTCAAGGCCGCACTGAAGTCCCGGCCGTTCTCGAACGTGGTGACCCTGCTGGCCAGCGGGAACGTCGTGCTTGCCAGCGAGCTGGATCCAGCCGGCGTCAAGCAGGAATTCGAGGCCTGCCTCCGGGAAACCTTCGGCTACGACGCCTGGGTGGTGGTGCTGACGGCAAACCGCGTCGCCGCACTTGTCCAGGACTGCCCCTACCCGGCCGACGACTCTTCCACGCATACCTATATGACGCTCGCCTCTGATGAGGCCGTGCTCTCCGAACTCTTCGACTCGGGCAGCGCCCTGGAGGGGGCTGAGCTCACCCGGCTTGGGCCGGAAGCCCTGGCCTGGCTCGCCCCCGCCGGCGGAACCCTGGACAGCCCCTTCAGCAAGCTTTCCTCCAAAGCCAAGTACAAGGCAGCCACCACCACCCGCAACCTTCGCACTATGGTCAAGGTCCGCGACGCCGCGGCCGGGCTGTAACTTCTACCGGCAGTGCCCTAACGGCCGCCGGCGGCCTTCAGCGCCGCATGGAACGATTCCAGGCGGCTGACCTCACGCTGCACAGGCACCACCACGAGCTCCTCCGCGACGGCGGCAACGGCGGCTTTCAGCCGTTTCCTGGCCAGGGCACCACGTGACGCCGCCGCGGCCCCGGCAATAAAACGGGCCGCAATCGCCAGAACAATGCCCAGCAGCACTCCCCCGGCGATCATCACGGTAGGGACCGGCCAGCCCTCGACCCGAGGAACCTCGGGCACCGGCAGCTGCAGGTAGCCGAGCGCCGCCAAGACGCCGAGCCACGCAAACCCGGCCACCGCAGTCGCCAGGGCCAGCCACTGAACCGCGTTGAATGCACCCCACCACCAGGACTTCCGCCCGGCGGACAGGTTCGTGGAGGCAATCGCCTGGTCAACAGCGTCCGGCAGCCGGTCCTTTCCTTCACGGGCAGCGCCTCGGATGGCGGCCCGCCAGGGCCCGGGCGCGCCGGCCGACGCCGCCTCAGCGAATTCGCGGACGGCGGCATCGGTCCGCGCCCGTTCCGGTGCTCCTGCGGGCGGCAGCGAGGTCCGGTTGAGCTCGGGCCTGGCGTCCTCGCGGCGCAGGTTCAGACGCCGCAGCGGATCCGGCCGGAACCTGGCCAGCCAGCGGGTCACGGGCCAAACCGTGCGCCGGGTGGCCTCCAGGCGGTAGGACCG
>JBKPJW010000336.1:0-2247 GCA_046730875.1 Actinomycetota bacterium
GGCACACACGCTGGGCAACTCATGGCGGCCCGACGGACCAGAACGCGCATCCGCACCTGTCCGATGAGGGCAAGCTGGCCCTGATCCACAACGGCATCATCGAAAACTTCGCCGAGCTCAAGCAAGAACTCCTGCGCAAGGGCGTGACCTTCCAGTCCGAAACCGATACTGAAGTGGCCGCTGCCCTGATCGGCGACATCTACCGCAACCAGCTCGGCGGCGACGCCGCCAACGGCGGCCTGACCCGGGCCATGCAGCTTGCCTGCCAGCGGCTCGAAGGGGCCTTCACGCTGCTCGCCGTCCATGCCGACCAGCCGGACGTAGTGGTCGCAGCCCGCCGCAACTCCCCGCTCGTCGTCGGCCTCGGCGAAGGCGAGAACTTCCTCGGCTCCGACGTCTCCGGCTTCATCGACTACACCCGCCGCGCCGTGGAACTCGGCCAGGACCAGATCGTCACCATCACCGCCGACTCCGTGGAGATCACGGACTTCTACGGCGCGCCCGCCGAGGGCAAGGAATACAAGGTCGATTGGGACCCCGCTTCCGCGGAAAAGGGCGGCTTCGCGTCCTTCATGGAGAAGGAAATCCACGACCAGCCGGACGCTGTGCTGCAGACCCTGCTGGGTCGCTCCGACATCCACGGCAAGCTCACGCTGGATGAGCTCCGGGTCGATCCGCAGCTGCTCAAGAGCGTCGACAAGATCATCGTCCTGGCCTGTGGCACCTCGGCCTATGCCGGCCAGGTTGCCAAGTACGCCATCGAGCACTGGTGCCGGATCCCCACCGAGGTCGAACTCTCGCACGAATTCCGCTACCGCGATCCGATCGTGGACGAGAACACCCTGATTGTCTCCATCTCCCAGTCCGGTGAGACCATGGACACCCTCATGGCGGTCCGCTACGCCAAGGAACAGGGCGCCAAGACGGTCTCGATCTGCAACACCAACGGATCCACCATCCCGCGCGAGTCCGATGCCGTGCTTTACACGCACGCCGGACCCGAGATCGCAGTGGCCTCGACCAAGGCGTTCCTGGCCCAGATCACGGCCGCGTACCTGCTGGGCCTTTATTTGGCACAGTTGCGCGGGAACAAGTTCCAGGGCGAGATCAAAGACATCCTGGCTGACCTTGGCAAGATTCCCGCCAAGATCCAGCACATCCTCGACAACGAGGCCCCGATCAAGGAACTCGGCCGGTCCATGGCCGACGCCAAGTCCGTGCTGTTCCTGGGCCGCCACGTCGGTTTCCCCGTGGCCATGGAGGGCGCGCTCAAGCTCAAGGAGCTCGCCTACATCCACGCCGAGGGCTTTGCCGCCGGCGAGCTCAAGCACGGGCCGATCGCGCTGATCGAGGAAGGCCAGCCCGTCTTCGTGGTGGTTCCGTCCCCGCGCGGCCGAAACTCGCTGCACGCCAAGGTGGTCTCCAACATCCAGGAAGTCCGCGCCCGCGGCGCCAAGACGATCGTGATCGCCGAAGAAGGGGACGAAGCAGTCAAGGCGTACGCCGAGCACGTCTTCTACATCCCGGAGACCCCCACGCTCCTGGCACCGCTGCTCGCCACGGTTCCGCTGCAGATCTTCGCCCTCCACCTCGCCTCGGCCAAGGGATACGACGTGGATCAGCCGCGCAACCTGGCCAAGAGCGTGACCGTAGAATAACGCCATGATCGTAGGCATTGGCGTAGACGTCGTAGACATTGAGCGGTTCGAACGGCAGCTCGAGCGCACCCCCGGACTGCGGGACAGGCTGTTCGTGCCCGCCGAGCGGGAACTGAACACACGCTCCCTCGCCGCGCGGTTTGCGGCAAAAGAGGCCGTGGCCAAGGTGTTGGGAGCGCCGGCCGGGATGAACTGGCAGGACTGCTGGATCGGGCTGGACCAGAACGGACCCACGATCCAGGTCAAGGGCACCGTGCTGGCTGTAGCGGAGTCGAAAGGCGTCAAGCGCTGGCACCTGTCGATGAGCCACGACGGCGGGATCGCCACCGCAACAGTGATCGCCGAAGGCTGAGACGGCCGTCCCGGCAGAACCAGCCTGAGCGTCGGGCATTCCCCGGCCGCCGCACCGAGAATGGACTGAAACCGTGATCAGCGCCTACACCGGAACCCAGGTACGCGAGGCAGAGAAGCCATTTCTCGACGACGCCCTGGGCCCCGGTGCGGGCGCTGTTCTCATGCAGCGGGCCGCTTACGGGCTCGCCAACGCCGTCATCCACAGGCTCCGCGGCCGCGGGCAGCGGCTGTACGG
>JBKPJW010000337.1:0-2722 GCA_046730875.1 Actinomycetota bacterium
CCTCTGTCCTGGCCCTCGGGAGCGGCGCTGCCCTTGCCCTGGGCGTCGTCATGGGCATGGTCTTCAAAGCCGACGAGCGCTGGTCTGTCGACGACGACCTCGCCATGCGGCAGGCCCTTGAGCGCGAACGGGATCCTGACCTGGCCAGGGACCGCGTCAGTCTCTGGGTCCACGCCCGGAGCTCGATCTTCGTCATGCTCGGAATTTCGACCCTTCTGCCCGCCGCCCTTCTGACCCTTGCGGTGCCGTGGCTGTCTTTGCTGCTGGTGGCAGCGGCCCTGGTGGCTGCGGCGTTCCTGGTGGCCCGGATCCGGGTTGACCGCAGCGGACTCCGGGTTTTCGCGGCAGGATTCGTTCGGGTCATGGATGTACCGGCCGCGGCCATCGACGCCGCCACGCCCAGGGACCTCAAGGCGGCAGATTATGGCGGATGGGGTTACCGGATCCACGGCAGCACCACGGCGATGCTGGTCAGCAGCGGCCCGGCGGTGGTCATCGACCGCTCCGACGGGCGCCGGCTCGCGGTGAGCAGCGGAACCGCGGCCACGGCGGACAACATGGCCCAGACGCTTTCCCGGGTGGCCGCAAGGGCCCGGCGGAACGGCGAGACACCTGTCGTGTAACACGAGGAATCCGGCCCGGCACGGCTCCGTCCCGGCAGGGCCGGCCTAGTAGGCTTGGACCAGCCCTCAACCGCCCCCGGCTGCCGCCTGGCGCCGCAACTGAACGGAATCGCCGTGACCAATCCTGACTTCCCGCGCGTGCACATTGCCACCGACCACGCCGGAATGGAGCTCAGCGCCCACCTCGTCAGCCACCTCAGCGCCAAGGGCTACGACGTGGTGGACCACGGACCCAAGGTCTACGACGCCCTGGATGACTACCCGTCCTTCTGCATCAACGCCGCCCTCGCCGTCGTCGCGGACCAGGAAGCCGGGACCCCCGCCCTGGGCATCGTCCTCGGCGGCTCGGGCAACGGCGAACAGATAGCCGCCAACAAGGTCAGGGGCGTGCGCGCCGCACTGGCGTGGAACCTGTCCACGGCCCAGCTCGCCCGCGAGCATAACGACGCCAACGTGGTGGCCGTCGGCGGCCGCCAGCACAGCGTCGACGAGGCAACCGCCATCATCGAGGCCTTCCTGAGCGAGCCGTTCAGCAACGACGAGCGCCACATTCGCCGGATCGGCAAGATCGCCACCTACGAGCGCACCGGCGAAGTTGTCCAGTAGTGCCGGAAGGGCATTCCGTCCACCGGCTGGCGCGTCAGTTCGGTGACGTTTTCGCGGGCGAGCGGCTGACGGTCTCCAGCCCGCAGGGGCGGTTCGCGGCCGGTGCCGCCCTGTTGGACGGACACGTCCTGGCTGCCGCAACAGCGCACGGGAAACATCTTTTCCTCGACTTCGACCATGGACTGGTCCTGCACGTCCACCTGGGCCTCTATGGTGCCTGGAACTTTGGCGGGGATGCCACGTTCCGCGGCGCGTCCAGCATCGGCGCGCCCAGGAAGGTGGGGGAGCAGGAGATTTACGACGCCGACGACGACGCCGACACCGCGCCACCAGTCCCGCCTGCCTACGCAGGACCGCCGGCGCCGGTGGGCGCCGTCCGCGTCCGGCTGGTGAGCGGGCATGGCTGGGCGGACCTGCGCGGCGCCACCACGTGTGAGGCGCTCACCGGGCCCGAAGCCGACGCGGTCCTTGCCCGCCTGGGCCCGGACCCGCTGCGCAACCGCCCCGGTGACCGGGACGCATTCGCCGCCACCGTGGCGGGCAAGCGCACGCCCGTGGCGGCCCTGCTCATGGACCAGAAGGTGATTGCCGGCGTCGGGAACGTCTACCGGGCCGAACTGCTGTTCAGGCAGCGCCTCAACCCCTGGCTGCCGGGTGCCGGACTGTCACGGGACGCAGCTTCCCGGCTGTGGGACGACACCGTGGCCATGATGTCCGACGGCGTCCGGGACGGCCGGATTATTACCACGCCGCCGCAGTACTGGGTCAGGCCGTCCCCGGACGGGCACGGCGACGCCATGGCGGGCACCGCGGCCGGCGTGCTGCCGGAGCCGGACCAGGCACACTTCGTCTATCGCAGGCACGGCCTGGACTGCCGGGACTGCGGAACCTCCATCGCGCTCACGGACCTCGGTGCCCGCAAGCTGTACTGGTGCCCGCAGTGCCAGCAAGCCTGAACTCCGGGCTACCTGAACTCCGGGCATAGGACAGCGGTTCCTCCGACCCAACGCCGCGGCCCGCCGACCGGGGCGCCTTTGGATACGATTCCGGTCCCTGGGTGCGGTGTCCGCGGCGTGTCCGTGTGAAAGTGCCCCGGACCGCATCCGCCGGGCGTGTCGACGGCATGAAGCAGGCAGAAAAAAGCCCCTCCGCAGAGGGGCTTTCGTCATATTTGGAGGGGACGACGGGAATCGAACCCGCGTAATCAGTTTGGAAGACTGAGGCTTTACCATTAAGCTACGTCCCCGGGAACTTGCTGGAACTTCAGCATAACTTCCGGGCGGCTGTTCAAGCCGGATACAACTAAACCTAATGCAGGGCCCCGGTGTCAAATGTGCAAATGGGCACAATATGACCGTAGACTGTTCTGTGCACTTACGGGGTGTAGCTCAGCTTGGCTAGAGCGCCTGCTTTGGGAGCAGGAAGTCGCAGGTTCAAATCCTGTCACCCCGACTCTGCAAGCACTGCCAGCACGTGGCAATGCAGAACCCCAT
>JBKPJW010000338.1:0-7632 GCA_046730875.1 Actinomycetota bacterium
GTGCGCGACTTCGACGTCGTCGTGCCCGCGGGCAAGGTCTGGGTCATGGGCGATAACCGCAACCACTCCGCGGATTCACGCGCCCACATGGAAACCAACGGCGGCTTCGTCAACGAGTCCGATATCGAAGGCAAGGCCGCCGTCATCGCGTGGCCGCTGAACAGGATGTCTACCGTGGATAACTATCCGGACGTCTTCCGCAGCGTACCCGCCCCGTCGGGACAGTAGGCTGCCCGTCATGTCCGTCGCCCCAACCCTCGACTACGAACGCCGCTTCCGCAGCTCCGGCGCACGGCTGCTCGCGGGCATCGACGAAGTCGGCCGCGGCGCCCTCGCCGGCCCCGTCAGCGTGGGAATCGCCGTCATTGACCTGCAGCAGCAGAAGCTCCTGGCCGACGTCCGGGACAGCAAGCTGCTCAAGGTCACGGACCGTGAGCGCCTGGTGCCGCTGGTCCGGAACTGGAGCGTCGCCTCCGCCGTCGGACACGCCTCCGCGAACGAGATAGACCAGTTCGGAATCATCAGCGCCCTCCGGCTCGCCGGCAACCGGGCCTGGTTCGCGGTGCTCGCCGCCGGCGTCCGGCCCGAGGTGGTCCTGCTGGACGGCAGCCACAACTGGCTCTCACCCGATCTCCAGCCCTCCTTGTTTGACGACGCCCCCGCCGAACCCGGCTGCGACGCCCCGGTGCACACGCTGGTGAAGGCCGACATGCAGTGCCTGAGCGTCGCCGCGGCCAGCGTGCTCGCGAAGGTCGAGCGCGACCGGATCATGTGCGAGCTGCACACCGAATACCCGGCCTACGGCTGGGACGAGAACAAGGGCTACGGCACCGCCGCGCACAAGGAAGCGCTGCGGGTTGCCGGTCCCACGCCGTACCACCGGGTCAGCTGGCAGCTGCTGTAGCGGGCAGACGCCGGCCGCCGGATCGCCGCGGCAATCCGCCGCGCAGTTCGTCGCCGTTGACGGGTCTTGTGGTGCGCAGTTCGTCGCCGTTGGCGGGTCTTGTGGCGCGCGGCCAGCGCCGGATGGTGCAAGATGGAACCATGAGTGCCGAGGACCTTGAAAACTATGAGACCGACATGGAGCTCCAGCTCTACCGCGAATACCGCGACGTCGTCGGGCTATTCAGCTATGTGGTCGAGACCGAGCGGCGTTTCTACCTTGCCAACCACGTAGACCTGCAGGCCCGCAGCGCCGACGGCGAGGTCTACTTCGACCTGACCCTGCAGGACGCCTGGGTGTGGGACGTCTACCGCTCCGCCCGGTTCGTCAAAAGCGTCCGCGTCATCACGTTCAAGGACGTCAACGTCGAGGAACTGCCGCGCAGCGAGGAACTCGCCCTGCCCAAGGTCGAGGACCTGGGCACCTGATCCTGCGCACAGGGTTTCCCCATAGGTTTCCCACATAGCCAAAGTGAGCCCTGTGATTGCCTTTGGCGGCCCCCCACGCTGGAGGCATGAGAGCTAAGGATGTGCTGGGCCGGCGCGGGGAGGAACTCGCCGCCGGGTACCTTGAATCGCTCGGTATGCGGATCGTGGACCGTAATTGGCGCTGTCCCGAGGGCGAGATCGACATTGTCGCCCTCGACGGCGACGCGCTGGTCATCGCCGAGGTGAAGACCCGGACATCGCTCGCGTTCGGGCATCCCTTCGAGGCGATTGGCACGGAGAAGCTCGCCCGGCTCCATCGCCTCGCGTCGGCCTGGTGCCGGGACCATGAGTTACGGATGTCCCTGCGTCGTGTGGACGTGATCGCCGTGCTCGATGACGGCGTCGGCGAGCCCGCCGTCGAGCACCTCAAAGGGGTGGGCTAGGTGGCCCTGACCGGGCCTATTCGGTGGCCATGGTGGTCCTCAACGGCACCTCATGGAGGTCGAGGCCGACATCGGCCAGACCCTGCCGTCCTTCGTGATCCTGGGCCGGCGCGCTTGCTGATGACGTAAACGCCTCAAGGTCCTCGTCGTGTCGGCAGACGTCCACTCATGGAGTATCTCCTCTGTTGAGAAACTCGGTTACCTGCTGCGCAACCTCCTCGGTGATTCCCGTTTGCCAGCTCGTTCTGAACAAAGGCTGATCGGCATAGAAGTCAGTGTCATCGTCGAGAATGGCATACCGCGTAACTTCCGGATGCTGGTCCAGCCACATCTTCACCTCCTCGCCGCGAAAACCTGTGTCTGCTGTCGGAGTGATGTCAAAGGTCTTGTAGACGTGCCGGTCGACTTCTTCACGGCCGTCCAGGAAGTGCCGCCACGTGGACGTAAGGACAACGGCTGCGTCAGTGTCGAGGATGATCTTGCCGACCTTGGACGCCAGGAAAGGATCGATGCCCATGAAGCCGTGATAGCGCTGCCTCGTACCCACGCGGTTGACGACTCCATCAACATCGAGGAAAAGTACTTTCATTCCCGTTCCTCCCGCAGTTCTTCTCGTCCTGCCTTGATTATGCGATCAGCAGCGCCGAACGCGCTGCGGAGCCCCTTCTCAGCAGACTTGTGCCCTTGTGGCCACTGCTGGATTAAGTGCCTGGCGGTTCAAATCCGGCAGGTTTTGACGGTGTGGACGGGCCAGGTTTCCACATAGCCGAAGTGTGCCCTATATCCGTCCCTGCCGGTCCTCCACGCTGGAGGCATGAGAGCTAAGGATGTGCTGGGCCGGCACGGGAAAGACTTCGCTGCCGGGTACCTTGAATCACCCGGTACGCGCATTGCCGTGCTGGAGGATGGCGGCGCACCCGCCGGCGAGCACCTCAAGGGGGTGGGCTAGATGGCCCTGGGCCGGACCTACTCGGTGGCCCTTGTGGGTCTCAACGGCTACATCGTGGAGGTCGAGGCCGACATCGGCCAGACCCTGCCGGCCTTCGTGATCCTGGGCCTGCCTGACGCGTCCCTCAACGAGGCCAAGGAGCGGATCCGCTCCGCGGCCCAGAACTCCGGAATCCCGCTGAGCCGCCGGAAAATTACGGCAAACCTTATCCCGGCGTCCCTGCCCAAACGCGGCTCGGGCTTCGACCTCGCCATCGCCATGGCCGTACTGCTGGCGGCGAATGACATCCGCTCCACGGGCCGGGCCGTCTTCATCGCCGAACTCGGCCTGGACGGCCGGCTGCGGCCCGTGCGCGGCATCCTTCCGGCCGTGATGGCCGCGGTACGGGCCGGCTATCCCGAGGTCGTCGTAGCCCGGGCCAATGCGGCGGAGGCCGAACTCGTCCCTGGCGCCCGGGTCCGGGGCTACAGCACGCTGGCCAGGCTCGCCCTCGATTGCGGCGCGGACCCGCAGGACCTGGCGCTGGACTTCGAGCCGGAGCCCGAGGACACCGACATTCCCGGTCCCGGCGCCGGTCCCGCGCTGGCCCCTGACATGTGCGACGTCTCCGGTCAGGCCGCAGCGCGGCGGGCCTTGGAAGTGGCCGCTGCCGGTGCCCACCATCTCCTGCTGACGGGACCGCCGGGCGCCGGGAAGACCATGCTCGCCGAGCGGCTGCCCGGACTCCTGCCGGACCTGGGCGATACGGAGGCCATGGAGGTCACCGCCATCCACTCCCTCTGCTCGCTGCCAACAGGGTCCGTGCAGCTGCTGCGTCGTCCGCCCTACGAGAACCCGCACCACACGGCGACGGCTGTGGCCATCATCGGCGGCGGGTCCGGGCTGCCGCGGCCCGGCGCCGCGTCCCGTGCGCACCGCGGGGTGCTCTTCCTGGACGAGGCCCCGGAGTATGACCGCGGCGTCCTGGACGCCCTGCGGCAGCCGTTGGAAAGCGGCGAGCTGGTCATCCACCGTTCAGCCGGGTCCGCGGCCTATCCCGCCCGGTTTCAGCTGGTCCTCGCGGCCAACCCCTGTCCGTGCGGCAAGGCAACGGGCAAAGGGCTGGACTGCATCTGCACCCCCACCATGCGCCGCCGGTACCAGGCCCGGATGTCCGGACCCCTGCTGGACCGGGTCGATATCCAGCTCGAAGTCGAGCGGGTGGCGCTCGCCGACTTCGGCCAGCCCGCGGACGAGGAGGGAACCGCGGTCATTGCGGAACGGGTCCGTGCGGCCCGGAGCCGCCAACTGGACCGGCTCCTGCCGTTCGGGATGGAAACGAATGCCCAGGTACCCGGGCGGCTACTCCGCGGTGCGCTGCGGCTCAACGCCTCCACCACCCGCATCCTGGACTTCGCGCTGGAGCGCGGGGTGCTGACCGCACGCGGCTACGACCGCGTACTCCGCCTCGCCTGGACCCTCGCGGACCTGTCCCGGCGCGACGTGCCCGACGCCGACGACGTGGGCCAGGCCCTGGGCCTCCGCCAGGCCGCCGCGGCCTCCCCGTGAGACAGCCGGCACGAATCGGCAGGCCCCAGCAACGCGAAAGGAATCACCATGGCGGACGATGAACGAACAGCCCGGGCCGCCCTGTCCCGCCTGTTCGAGCCGCAGGACGCGGCGGCACTGGCACTGGTGCAGGCCGCGGGAGCGCAGGACGCTCTGAGGATTGCCAGCGGCGGGCTCGCCGCCGGTCCCGGGCTCGAGAAGGAGATCACCCGCATTCTGGCCGACAGCGGCCCCGGCAGCAGCTGGTCAGGACTCGCAGCGGCGCTGACGCGCTGGGCGCCGCGTGTACCGGACCTCGCACCGGAGCGGGACCTGGCCACCATGCAGCGGCTCGGCGGACGGGTCATCATTCCCACGGATCAGTTGTGGCCGGGCCAGCTCGCCGACCTCGGCCTGCAGGAGCCCCTGTGCCTGTGGTGGCGCGGCGTGGAACAGGAGCTGCCGCCGGCGGCCAGGGTCATCGCCCTGGTGGGCTCCCGTGACAGCACCAGCTACGGGGCATCGGTGACAGGCGATCTCTCCTACTCCCTTGCCCAGCGCGGTCTCACGATCGTGTCCGGCGGTGCCTACGGGATTGACGCCCACGCCCACAGGGCGGCCCTGGCCGGAAGTTCGGGCGCTCTGCCCACCATTGCAGTCATGGCCGGGGGAGTGGACCGCTTTTACCCTGCCGGCAATGAGGACCTGCTCCGGGCGGTGGCCGACCAGGGCGCAGTTCTGGCCGAGGTCCCGCCCGGCTCCGCGCCCACCCGCTACCGGTTCCTGCAACGCAACCGCCTCATCGCGGCGCTGGCCTCCGTCACGGTCGTTGTCGAGGCCCGGTGGCGCTCCGGCGCCCTCAACACGGCCCACCATGCCGAAAGCCTGGGCAGGGCCGTAGGAGCCGTGCCCGGATCCATCCATAGCGCCAACTCGGCCGGCTGCCACCGGCTCCTGCGCGAAGGCGGGGCAGTGTGCGTCACAGATGCCGGGGAAATCGCCGAACTGGCCGCCCCGAGCGGCGAGGCGATGCCTCCGGAGAAGCCCGGCAGGACGGAGATCCACGACGGGCTGACCCTGGAGGACCTGATCCTGCTGGATGCGCTGCCGCTGCGGACCACCAGCTCGGTCGAGAAACTGGCCTCGGTGGCCGGACTGGGCCAGGACTCGGTCCGTGCCGGGCTTGGCAGGCTGGGTCTGCTGGGGCTGGCAGAGTCCCGCCACGGCGGCTGGAAACGCTCCGGGAAAGCGATCTGACTTGACGGCCGCCCCCAGTAAGGCGCGGCTCGCCGTCCGGTTCCTTGAATGCGGCGGGATTACTGCCACAGTAGGAGGGTGTCTGCACAAGGTCTCCCCGCCGCGCTGGATAGTGCCGCCGCACGCTTCGGCCGCTACCTGGAAGCGGAGCGGGGCCGGTCCGCCCATACGGTCCGTGCCTATCTCTCCGACGTTGAGAGCCTGCTGGCGCACGCCACGACCGAGGGCGTTCAGGACCTTGCCGGGCTGGAGCTCGGGACCCTGCGGCGCTGGCTTGGCGCCCAGAGCGAGTCCGGCAAGTCCCGCGCCACCCTGGCGCGCCGCGCGGCGACAGCCCGGGCCTTCACCGCCTGGGCAGTCCGTGAGGAGTTGATCGAGGCTGATCCCGCCCTGCGGCTCAAGGCCCCGAAGCGGGAGAAGTCCCTGCCCGGTGTCCTGCACCAGCAACAGGTCCAGCGGCTCGTGGACGACGCGGAAACCGCGTCGGCCGAGGGGGATCCCCTGGCGTTGCGCAACCGCGCCATGGTGGAGCTGCTCTACGCCACGGGCGTCCGGGTCGGCGAGCTGGCCGGGATGGACGTGGATGACCTGGACCCGGACCGCCGGACCCTGCGGGTGCTCGGCAAAGGCAACAAGGAGCGCACCGTCCCCTACGGGCTGCCGGCGGCGCTCGCCGTCGACGACTGGCTGCGTCGCGGCCGGCCGGCCCTCGCCACCGGGACCAGCGGGCCCGCACTCTTCCTGGGCGCCCGCGGCGGACGGGTGGACCAGCGCCAGGTCCGCAGCGTGGTCAAGGAGATGCTGGAACGGCTGGGCGACACCGCCGCTACCGGACCCCACGCCCTGCGGCACTCGGCCGCGACACACCTCCTCGACGGCGGGGCGGACCTGAGGGCCGTGCAGGAGATCCTCGGGCACAGCAGCCTTGCCACCACCCAGATCTACACCCACGTGTCCGTGGAGAGGCTCCGGCAGAGCTATCAGCAGGCGCACCCCCGGGCCTGAGTTCGGCCGAATCGGCCTGCACATCGACCCCTGGAACGGCCCGGACATCCGCCCGGCGCGGTTCGGCTACACGCCCGTCGCCCGGTGCGTGGCAGGCCGCCGGACGGTTCCCGGAGAGAGGCCCGGCGCGCCGGAAAAGGACGCGCCGAATCGCACTGGCGTAATTAGGAGGGGTAGGGCACAATAAAACTCACGCCCGGGAAGTTTCAAGTAGAGCTTGAAGCTGGAATGCAGCACGCCCCAGCTTCAATCCCGGTTGTATATTAGAGTCTGGCAGGAACCGTCCGGCAATTTCGGATCCGCGCAACAGGCAGACATCCAAGCAGAGGTCGTTGGGGAAGACGTACCTACAGCTATGGAGGATGGAATGTCTGTTGCACTGACCCGAGGTGTGTTGTTCGTTCACTCGGCCCCGACTGCCTTGTGCCCCCACGTCGAGTGGGCCATAGGGTCCGTCGTGGACAAGCGGACGGATTTGGAGTGGACCCCTCAGCCTGCCGCGCCCGGAATGTTCCGGGCCGAGCTGTCGTGGACCGGTACGCCGGGCACGGGGGCTCAATTGGCGTCCGCTCTGCGTGGCTGGGCGCATTTGCGCTACGAAGTCACCGAGGAGCCGAGCCAGGGAGTGGATGGCGGCCGCTGGTCGCACACGCCGGAGCTCGGGATCTTCCACGCCACCACGGATGTTCACGGCAACATCATGGTTTCCGAGGACCGTATCCGCTACGCCTACGAATCCGGCGCCGGAGACCCCTCGGCCGTCTACCACGAACTCTCGCTCGCCCTGGGTGAGGCCTGGGACGAGGAACTCGAGCCCTTCCGGCACGCAGCGGACGGCGCGCCCGTCCGCTGGCTCCACCAGGTCGGCTAGGCCCGACGAGGCCAAACTCCGCCGTAGCCAATTCAGCAGTAACCCGGCGGCAATTCCATAGCTAGGCCAAATGACAGATGGCGGCAATGTTCACGGGGAACATTGCCGCCATCTGTCATCTGCCTTGTGAGCGCAGGAGCGTGCGGTGAACCTACACGCTGCGTACAGCAATCACGGCGTTGTGGCCGCCGAAGCCGAACGAGTTGCTC
>JBKPJW010000339.1:0-14315 GCA_046730875.1 Actinomycetota bacterium
GGGCGGTTATCTTGGCTCGTCTTTGTGGGGGGCCGTGGTCGGGTACGCCGGGCCACGGCCCTTCGCTTCTGTTGAGTTTGCCGTGGCTGGGTTTGCCGTGGCTGGGTTCGCCGGGCAGCGGCGTCCCGCCGTCGCTTAGACACCTCCCGTCGCTACGCTGCGGTCGCTGGGCGACCTTCGCTTCGCTTTGGTCGGCGATGCGCTCCTTAGCGGAACACCGCAGCCCCGCGAAAGTGAGACGTTCGCCAGCCGGGACGCGGTCTTTCGTAAAGGAGCGCATCGCGGCGCATCGGACCCCGGAGGTCGCCCAGCGACCGTAGCGGGTCCCCATGCGTCGTGTCTAAGCGACGGCGAAAGGCCGTGGCCCGGCGAACCGGACCACGGCCCCCAACAGAGACGAGCCTAGATCTCCGCCCCCTCGAGCAGCTCCGTCACCAGCGCCGCGATCGGCGAGCGCTCCGAGCGGGTGAGGGTGACGTGGCCGAACAGCGGGTGCCCCTTGAGCGTCTCGACCACTGCAGCCACGCCGTCGTGCCGGCCCACCCGCAGGTTGTCCCGCTGGGCGACGTCGTGCGTCAGGACAATCTTCGAGTTCTGCCCGATCCGGCTCATTACCGTCAGCAGCACGTTCTTCTCCAGCGACTGCGCCTCGTCCACGATCACGAACGCGTCGTGCAGCGACCGTCCGCGGATGTGGGTCAGCGGCATGACCTCAAGCATGCCCCGGTCCATCACTTCCTCCACGACTTCCTGGCTGACCAGCGCGCCCAGGGTGTCAAAGACGGCCTGCGCCCACGGGTTCATCTTTTCCGCTTCGGACCCGGGCAGGTACCCGAGTTCCTGGCCGCCCACCGCGTACAGGGGCCGGAAGACGATCACCTTGCGGTGTTCCCGGCGTTCCAGGACGGCTTCGAGGCCGGCGCACAGGGCCAGCGCGGACTTGCCCGTGCCGGCGCGCCCGCCGAGGGACACGATCCCCACCGACGGGTCCATCAGGAGGTCGATGGCCAGCCGCTGTTCGGCCGAGCGGCCGTGGAGTCCGAAGACGTCGCGGTCGCCCTTCACGAGCCGGACCTGTTTGTCCGCCCCCACCCGGCCGAGGGCCGAGCCGCGGCTGGACAGCAGGACCAGTCCGGTGTTGGTCGGCATCTCGGCCGCGGCCGGAATGAATACCGGCTCGTGTCCGTAGAGGGTGGCAACCTCATCCTCGCCAGCGTCCACCTCTGCGACGCCGGTCCAACCGGAGTCCTTGACGAGCTCATTGCGGTATTCGTCGGCTGTCAGCCCCATGGCCGAGGCTTTGACGCGCATCGGCAGGTCCTTGGACACCACCGTCACATCGCGGCCCTCGTTGGCCAGGTTCTTGGCCACCGCGAGGATGCGGCTGTCGTTGTCCGCCCCGCGAAAGCCTGCGGGCAGCACCTCGGAGGAGATGTGGTTCAGCTCCACCATCAGCGTGCCACCCTCGGGACCCAGCGGGATGGGACGGTCCAGACCGCCGTGCTCGACCCGGAGGTCATCGAGCAGCCGGAGGGCCTTGCGCGCGAAGTAGCCCAGTTCCGGGTCGTGACGCTTCCCTTCGAGCTCGGTGATGACGACGATCGGCAGGATGACCTCGTGCTCGGCGAAGCGCAGCAGCGCCCGCGGATCGGAAAGCAGGACGGAGGTATCAATCACGAAACTGCGGGCCGCACCCCGGCTACCTGTTCCTTCCCCGGAAACAGCAAGACCGGCCGCAACGTCTGTACGCGTTGCACCGGTCTTTGAGGTGTCTCGCTTGGCGCGAGAGGTAGCTTTCTGTCCCTGATCGGAAATGACGTCGGGCAGTTGCTCAGAAATAGCCACATCGACTCCAGCCCCGGGGCAATGCCCGGATGTGTTAGTGGTGAGGCGGCTCGGCCTGGAGGCCGGACACGGCCTCCCATACACCCGGTGCGAAAATCCGCTCCATGTACTGGCCTCCCCGATCGGCCGGCGAATTTCCTGCCGATGGGATTAACGTACGCCGTCGGGGGTGGGTTTGTCCGCCAATTTCCCGGCGATTCTTGTTGCCGTCTTGTGAACTCCGCGTGAACGGCTCAGGCGCCGAAGCGGCGCTGCCTGCCGGCGTAATCGCGCAGGGCGCGCAGGAAGTCCACCTTGCGGAATGCCGGCCACAGAGCCTCGCAGAAGTAGAACTCACTGTACGCGCTTTGCCACATCAGGAACCCGGAGAGCCGCTGCTCCCCGGAGGTCCGGATCACGAGGTCCGGATCCGGCTGGCCGCGCGTGTAGAGGAACCGCGAGATGTCATCCACGGTGAGGTCGTCGGCGAGTTTTCCGATGTCCGTTCCGCGGGCGACGGCGTCGTGCAGCAGTTCCCGGACGGCGTCGACAATTTCCCGGCGTCCGCCGTAGCCGACGGCCACATTGACGTGCAGCTTCTCATGCACGGGCGTGCGCGCCGTCAGGTTGTTCAGCCGCTCGGCGAGGTAGTCCGGCAGCAGCTCGGGGGCGCCCATGGCGTGCACCGAGATCTCGGCGTCTTCATCAAGCCTGTCGAGGGTGTTGGCGATGATGCCCATCAGGAGGTCGAGTTCCTCGCCGGAGCGGCTCATGTTGTCCGTGGAGAGCATGTACAAGGTCACCACGTTGATTCCGAGCTCCTGGCACCAGCCGAGGAATTCGTGGATCTTGTCCGCGCCGGCCTGGTGCCCCTGGCTTGTGGGGGCGTTGAACTGGCGGGCCCAGCGCCGGTTGCCGTCGACCATGACGCCGACGTGCCGGGGGATCCGTTGCGGGTCCAGGGAGCGCTGCACGCTGCGCTCGTAAAAGCCGTAGAGGAACCCGGGCATTTCCATCCGGAGAGTCACCTGGCTTCCTTGAGGTACTTAGTTCAGTGCACATCCTAGGCTACCCGCCGGAGGGCCCCGCCGCGTGCAGGCCGGATCCCTGTCCACTCCGGAACACATGCTACTCATCAGTAACTTACTTAGCCGTACGTTATTATTGCGGGATGGAAAGCAACAGTCTGCAGCCCCGGCCTGAGCATCCGGAAAAGCGGGGCACGCCGGTGGATGACGCCGCGGTGAAACTTGCCGAGCTGCTGATGATCAAGCCCAAATGGCGTGGCTGGATCCACACCGCGACCACCCCCCTGGCGCTGGCCGCCGGGCTGGTGCTGGTCATCCTGGCGCCCACCCCGGACTTGAAGATCGCCTGCGCCGTCTACGCTGTCACCGGCGTCCTGCTCTTCGGCGTCAGTGCCGTCTATCACCGCGGAAACTGGTCGCCGCGCGTCAAAATCGTCCTGAAGCGGCTGGACCACACGAACATCATGCTGGTGATCGCCGGGAGCTATACGCCGCTCGCCTGGGCCCTGCTGGATAGGCAAAAGGCCGAAGTGCTGCTGTGGGTCATCTGGTCCGGGGCCATTCTCGGCGTGCTGTTCCGCGTCCTGTGGACCAACGCCCCGCGGTGGCTCTATGTGCCGATCTACATCGCCCTGGGCTGCGGCGCGCTGTTCTACCTCCCTGACTTCTTCGCGGCCAACGTCGCCTCGGCCGTGCTGATCTGCGTCGGCGGCGTGCTGTACATCACCGGAGCCGTGTTCTACGCCCTGAAGAAACCGAACTTCAGCTACCGGCACTTCGGCTTTCACGAGCTGTTCCATGCCCTGACGGTGGTCGCTTTCGCCGCGCACTACATCGCCATTGCCATCGCTGTCCTCAGCTGAGCCTGCCGGGCGGCATCACCCCGCCGATTCTCCCCACTTTTGAGCCGACGACGGCGGGAATCACCGGCCGTTCGGCCCGACACGCCGGGTGCCGGCTTCAAAGGTGGGGAAAGTCAGCGGGCGGGCCCCGGGGCAGGCCCGGCGGGAGAATGCCCAGGCTGGTCCACCCGGATGGCGATCACTTCGGAGTCCACCAGGACACCGTCGCAGTCGAACACCACCAGTTCAAAGCCGTCCCGTGCGGTCATGGGGTCATCGTGGCCAGTCGCTCGCGCACCGCTTCGACGGACCCCGTCGGGAGGTCACAGACCATGCCGCGGCAGAGGAACACCTGCGGGGCGCCGTCCGGACCCGCGCCGCGGCCGCGCAGCAGCGGTACCTGCCGGGCGGCGTCGTCGTCCTGGACCGCGACCACCAGACCGGGGCTGGCCGAGAGCAGCAGCTCCCGGTGGAGCGCGGCCCGTTCCGGAGTGTCCGGGCCGGCGACCGCGGCCTCGACCGGGCCGGCAAGCGCGGCCTGGGCGGTGGCGAGCAGCCAGCCCGCCACACGAGGCGCCCGGACCGCGACGGCGGGCAGCAGCGAGAGGATGTTGGCGGCAAAGGTGCGGTGTTCCAGGGACCCGGACAACGCGGAGTGGGTCACCAGGGCTCCGGCCAACGCGGCGGCGCCGCTGGGGGTGGCGTTGTCGAACGGATCCAGGCCGTCACGGCCACCCTGGGCGGCCGTGACCTGCACGGACTCCCCCGGAGCGTCTTTCAGGCCGCCGTCGGCCGCGAAGTGTTCCCAGGCAGCGTCCAGAATGGCTTCGGCCAGGTCATACCAGCGGGTGTGCCCGGTGACCCCGTAGAGCGCGAAAAGTCCCTCGGCGCACATGGCATAGTCCTCCAGCAGGCCGCCGATTCCGCGGGCCACTCCGCCGTGGGACACGCGCGTGAGCCGTCCGGGGCCGCCGTCGGCCGGCCGCCAGTGCACGTGCTGAAGATAATCAGCGATCCGTTCCGCGGCGTCCACGAGTTCCGGGCGGGCCAGGACGGCCCCGGCTTCGGCGAGCGCGGCGACGGCCAGTCCGTTCCAGCCGGCCACCACCTTCTCATCCCGGCCCGGCTGCGGACGTCCGCTGCGCGCCTGCGCCAGCAATGGACGCACCCGCCGCCACAGCTCGGCGTCCGCGCCGGATATCTCCCCGCCAGGATGCAGCGGCGAGCCGTGGGCGCTCACGCTCCCGGGCGTGCGGAGGTTCATCAGGGCCGCCACGGCTGCACCGTCCGCCGGACCCAGGAGCGCCTCGAGCTCGGCGGGGCTCCAAAGGTAGGTGGCCCCCTCGGCGTGCACGCCCTCGACCACCGTATCGGCGTCGAGCGACGATGCGAGGGCCGCGACCCCCGCATCCGGGCCACCGCCGGGTGCCGCTTCAGCGGCGGAACCAGGCCCTGCATCAGCGACGCCAGCCGCCGGATGCTGCGTCAGCCCGAGGCCGGTCAGGAGCCAGTCAGCGGTGCGTCCGGCCACTCCGGCGGCCTCGTCCGCCGGGTACTCGGGGGTGCCGCCCAGCCGGACCCAGTGAACGTAGACGCGCAGCAACTGGGCGTTGTCGTAGAGCATTTTCTCGAAATGCGGGACGGACCAGTCCCGGGTCACCGAATAACGGGCAAAGCCGCCGACCAGCTGGTCAAACAGCGCCGACCGGGACATCGCAGCGAGGGCGCGCCCGGCCATGTCGCGGGCGGCGGCAGCGGTGTCCGGGGCTGCGGCGGCCGGACCGGCGGCCGCGTGCCGGATCAGGAATTCGAGCACGGCCGACGGCGGAAACTTCGGCGCTCCTCCGAAGCCGCCGAAGGCCGGGTCCTCGGAGTCTGCCAGGGCGACAACGGCTTCCCCGAGGAGCGCCGCGTCCAGTGGCTTTGGCGGGCCGTCGAGGCGTATTGCGGCCGCCGGCTGGGACGCGGCGATGCCGTGTGCCAGGGTGGCGGCGTTCGCCTCGACGGCACCGCGGCGTTCCGTCCAGGCCTCGGTGACGGCCTCGAGGACCTGCCGGAAGGACGGGCGGCCCTGTATGGGCCGGGGCGGGAAGTAAGTGCCGGCATGGAAGGCCCGGCCATCGGGAAGGAGGAAGACGGACATCGGCCAGCCGCCCTCCCCGCTGATCGCCTGCGTTGCGGCCATGTAGACGGAGTCGACGTCGGGTCGCTCCTCCCTGTCCACCTTGACGGGGACAAAGTGGGCGTTCAGGTAGTCGGCAGTGTCCTGGTCCTCGAAGGATTCGTGGGCCATGACGTGGCACCAGTGGCAGGCCGCGTAGCCGATCGAGAGGAACACCGGCACGTCCCGGGCGGCCGCGGCAGCGAAGGCCGTGTCGCCGAAGGGCTGCCAGTGGACAGGGTTGCCGGCGTGCTGGCGCAGATACGCAGACGGTTCCGCCGCCAGGGCGTTTGAGGCCCCGGGCGGCGGGTCGGTTGAACCGCTGTCAGCGGTTTCCGGATCCCGCATCGCCGTTGACTTCCGGCCGGGAAACCCCGCCGTCGGCGGGGAACGCGGTGCCCTGGGCGGGGAATGCGGTGCCCTGGGCGGGGAAAGCGGTGCCGTCGGCGCCGGAGATCCGCGCCTCCTCGGCGGCTTCACGCTCGGCCTCCACCTGGGCCCGGTAGCGGACCCGGCGGATACGCCGCACCATGTCCACGATCAGCAGCGCGGTCAGCACCACGATGAACGCTGTCAGCAGGAAGCCCAGCAGACCCGGGGTGACCTGGTCCTCGGACAGGCCCGGGCGCAGCGACGGCGTGGGGGTCGGCGCCGGGGTTGTTGCCAGAGCGAGGAGCAAGGAGTGCACGGTAAAAACCTTCTGTGGAAATCTGGTGTCTATTCTGCGGTGGACTCTTCTTCTGCGTCTTGTCTGCAGTGTCTTGTCTGCAGTGTCTTTTCTACAGTGTCTTTTCTACGCGGGATAGAAGAGCCCTTCCTGTCTATCTTAGCCCGGCAAACAGGTCCTTTTCGGGCAGCTCGACCGGGATCCGGGACTCGATCAGGGAGTAGTCCTCCCATGGCCAGACCTTGCGCTGCAGATCCGCGGAAACGGCGAAGAAGAATCCCTCCGGGTCCACCTGCGTTCGGTGGGAGCGCAGCGCCTCATCGCGTGCCTCGAAGAAGTCACCGCACTCGATCTGGGTGGTGGTGGGGTGCGTCGGCGGCGGCGGGGTGTGCCCCTCGGCGTCGGCTTCCAGCCAGGCGGCCAGCCGCTCGGCATACGGAGACTGCACGCCCGCCTCTACCAGCGCCATGTGGAGTGCGCGGAAGCGGTCCGGGCTGAAGGCGCGGTCGTAATAGAGCTTGCTCGGCTCCCACGGTTCCCCGATGCCCTGATACCGGGCGGGATCACCGGCCGCTGCGAAGGCCTCGACGGCCACCCTGTGGGCCATGATGTGGTCCGGGTGCGGATATCCGCCGTTCTCGTCGTAGCTCAGGATCACGTGCGGCTTGAAGTCCCGGACCAGCCGGACCAGCGGCGCGGCCGCCCGCTCCAGCGGCTGCAGGGCGAAGCACCCCGCCGGCAGGGGCGGCAGGGGGTCACCCTCCGGCAGCCCGGAATCGATGAATCCGAGCCAGCGCTGGCGGATGCCCAGAACCTTCGCCGCGGCGTTCATCTCGAGCCGGCGCGCCCCGGCCATGTCGCGTTTGGAGTGCGGCTCTCCCTCCATGGCGGGGTTCTGGATGTCGCCGCGGGAGCCGTCCGTGCAGGTGGCCACCAGGACGTCCACACCCGAGGCGGCGTACATGGCCATCGTGGCCGCACCTTTGCTGGATTCGTCATCGGGATGCGCATGGACCGCCAGCAGACGGAGCGGCGCTGACGGGCTGGGGGATGCTGTCATCGTGGGACGGCTCCTCTTTCTGCTGTTGCCCTGTTGGGCGGACGTAATGGCGCGGGTTGGTGCGGGTCTGTCCGGCTGAACTATCCGACGGACCTGCACGGCTAAGTCGGTTGGTTCAGCCGCCGCCCCGGAAAAATCCTAGTCCGATCCACACTAAACTGGACTGGTGACTTCCGAGGATCAGCCTGCCGCGCCGGCATCTACCAGCCTAGCCAATCGTTACGGCGGCCAAAAGCGCGCGCTGACCCCCAAGGGCAAACGCAACATCCTGATCGCCGCCCTTGCCGTGGGCGTTGCCTTCATGGCCTGGGTCTCGACGTCGGCTGCCACGGACAGCGTCAGCTTCAAGGACATCGGCTACAGCACCCCCGACGCCACCCTGACCGAAATCGACTTCCAGGTCACCAAGGACCCCGCGGCGGATGCGAAATGCGCCGTCAAGGCCATGGACTCCAAGTTCGCCATCGTCGGCTGGAAGGTCGTGGACATCGGGCCGAACGCGGCCGACGTCGGCACGGACGGCGGACGCACCACCGCCCACCGCACCCAGCTGCGCACCGAGTCCCAGGCGGTCTCCGCCGTCGTGGACAGCTGCTGGATTCCGGGCGCCGGAGAGTAGGCCCTGGCACCCGCCGGACTGCACGAGCACTCCACTTGCACCGCACCGACCGCAGCGCGGTGTGATGCACACCGCAATGCTCTTTGGTTTATCCACAGGATTGACTACAATGGATCAATACCTTTCCCCCGCTGAGCTGGTTACTGCGTTCTAAAAGTGGCCACCGTGGCGGGGTCTTTGCTTGTATGACCACCCAAAGGAGAAGTCCGTGTCTACCACCAACAGCGCAACTGCGGCTTGGCTTACCCAGGAAGCTTTTGACCGCCTGAAGGCAGAGCTGGACCACCTTTCCGGCCCAGGCCGGGCAGAAATCGTCCAGAAGATCGAAGCCGCGCGCCAGGAGGGCGACCTCAAAGAGAACGGCGGCTACCACGCCGCCAAGGAGGAACAGGGCAAGATCGAGGCCCGCATCCGCCAGCTCACGGCACTTCTGCGTGACGCCCACGTCGGCGAGTCACCGGCGGACGACGGCATCGTCGAACCCGGCATGATCGTCGTGGCCAAGATCGCAGGCGACGAGGAAACCTTCCTCCTCGGCTCCCGCGAGATCGCCGGCGACTCTGACCTGGATGTCTTCAGCGAGAAGTCCCCCCTCGGCGCGGCCATCGTCGGACACAAGGAGGGCGACAAGCTCAGCTACACCGCCCCGAACGGCAAGGACATCACGGTGGAGATCATCTCCGCCAAGCCGTACGCCGGCTGATCCCGCAGCACCCGTTCTGTTCCGTAGTCAACAACATCTGTACGGAACAACGACGACGCCGGTCTCCCCTTCGCGGGGAGGCCGGCGTCGTGTTGTCTGCCGGTTTGGCCGGTCAGCCGGACGGAACCATGTTCATCGTCCGGGTGTTTATCGTCCGGGTGCTCATCGTCCGGCGGACAACGATCCCGGCTTCCGGGTGCTCAACAGCAACGCGGCTGCGACGCCGCCAATCGCCCCGCCCAGGTGGGCCTGCCACGAGACGAAACTCGCCACGGTGGGCAGCACACCGAAGAGGATGCTGCCGTAGGCCATGAACAGCACCACGGACAGCACAATCTGCCACCAGTTCCGGTTGACGAAGCCGCGGACCAGCAGGAACGAGAAAAGCCCGAACACGATTCCGGAGACGCCGACCGTGACGCTGGCGCCGCCGATGAGCCACACCACGAGCCCGGACACCAGCCAGCTGGCAACCAGGGCGGTGATGAACACCCGGCGCCCGGACAGGAACACGAGAAACCCGAAGATGATCAACGGGAGCGTGTTGGACATGAGGTGGGCCAGGTTGGCATGCAGCAGCGGAAACGTCAGGATGTCCAGGATCCCGTCCGGGCTCCTGGGCCGCAGCCCGAAGGTGCGGTTCAGGGAATGGAGCAACGCGGTGTTGAGGATCTCGATCAGGTACAGCAGGACCACGAAGGATCCGACCACCAGCAGTGCCCTGCGGGCCCGTGCTCCGGCCGGCTCCCCCGCTCCCGGCTTCCCGCCCTGCGACGCGTCCAGCACCACGACCCCCTAGTGCACAACAATCGGCTGGAAACCCTCAGCCCGCAGCGCCGCCAGTACCTGGCTGCAGTGCTCATGACCCTTGGTTTCCAGGTTGACGGTGATTGAGACGTCGCCCATGCTGATGGAGCCGCCCACCCGGGTGTGATCCAGGCCGGTGACGTTGGCGTCATTTTCGGCGATGATGCGGGCAATCGTGGCCAGCGAGCCCGGACGGTCATCGAGCATCATCCGCACCGTCATGTACCGGCCGGCGGCGGAGAGGCCGCGCTGGATCACTTTGAGCATCAGCATGGGGTCGATGTTGCCACCGGAGAGAACCACGGCAACAGTCCCGGGGTTTTCGATCTTGCCTTCCATGAGCGCCGCGACGCCGACGGCGCCGGCGGGTTCAACCACCATCTTGGCGCGCTCCAGCAGGAAGATCAGCGCCCTTGCCAGGGCGTCTTCACTGACCGTGACGACGTCGTCGACGAGCTCGCGGATGATGCTGAACGGCAGCTGGCCGGGCCGGCCCACGGCGATGCCGTCCGCCATGGTGGACACCCTCTTGAGCGGGACGAGGGCGTCCGCGGCGAGCGAGGGCGGGTAGGCGGCGGCGTTCTCGGCCTGGACGCCGATGATGCGGATCTCGCGGCCAAGTTCCTTGGCGCGTGCCTTCACGGCGACGGCGACGCCCGCGAGGAGGCCGCCACCGCCGACGCCCATCAGGATGGTGTCGACGTCCGGGACCTGCTCAAGGATTTCCAGCCCGACTGTCCCCTGCCCGGCGACGACGTCGACGTCGTCGAAGGGGTGGACAAAGACCGCGCCGCTTTCGTCCGCGTAGCGCTTGGCTTCGGCGAGCGCCTCGTCCACGTTGTGGCCGTGCAGCACCACCTCCGCACCGTGGCTGCGGGTGGCGGCGAGCTTGGGCAGTGCGACGCCGAGAGGCATGTAGATCCGGGCCTTGATGCCGAGGCTCTTGGCTGCGACCGCCACACCCTGCGCGTGGTTGCCGGCCGAGGCCGCCACCACGCCGCTCTGCTTCTCGGCGTCGGAGAGTTTGGCCATGCGCACATAGGCGCCGCGGACCTTGAAGGAGCCGGCGCGCTGCAGGTTTTCACATTTGAGGAAGACCTCCCCGCCCACCATGCTGCCGAGGGCCCGTGAGGATTCCACCGGCGTGCGTGTAATAATCCCGTCGAGCAGCTTCTGCGCCTCCAGGACATCGTCCAGCATGACGGGCAGGCTCTCAAGGGTATTCACGAACAGTTCTCCTTCTTCGGATCAGGCGTCGGTGCCCCGTCCGGCATCGCTGCCTGGAGCACCGCTGTTGGGTGCGGCGCCCTTACGGCCGGGGGTTCCGCCCGGCAGGTGGACGTCTTTGAAGGTGGCGTCTGCGCCGGGCTCGGAGGCTTGAATGCCTCCTGGTCCCGCCGTTGCCAGCACTTCATCATGTTCCCACGTTCTTCCCGCGATGTAGCGAATCGACGAGTTTGCTACGGCCAGGATCGGAACCGAGAACAGGGCGCCGGGGATCCCGGCGAGATAGGAGCCCGCGGCGACGGACAGGATCACGGCCACCGGGTGAAGGGACACGGCCTTGCCCATGACAAGCGGCTGCAGGATGTGGCTTTCGAGCTGCTGCACGCCGAGCACGATCGCCAGCATGATGAGGGCGTTGACGGGCCCGTTGGCGACCAGGGCCAGGAGCACCGCGATGGCGCCCGTGACCAGCGCGCCGACCACCGGGATAAAGGAACCGAGGAAGACCAGCACGCTCAGCGGCAGCGCGAGCGGGACGCCGATGATGGCGGCGCCGACGCCGATTCCCACGGCGTCCACGAACGCAACGAACATTTGGATGCGCGCGTAGCTGACCATCGAGGTCCAGCCGCGGCGGCCCGCGCCGTCCGTGGCAAGGCGGGCCTTCCGGGGCATGAGCCTGACCAGGAAGGCCCAGATCCTGTCGCCCTCCAGCAGGAAGAAGATCAGGATGAACAAAGCCAGAACCAGGCCGGCGGCGAAATGCCCGGCCGTGCTCCCGAACGTCAGGGCCCCGCTGAGGATGCTGCTGCTGTTGTTCTGCAGCGCGGCGGTGGCCTCCTGAATGTACTGGTCGATCTGTGCGGCGGTCAGGTGGAGCGGGCCCTCGGACAACCACGTCTGGACCTGCTGCACGCCGGTGAGCGCCTGCGACCACAATTCGGCGAACCCCTGCACGAGCTGGCGCCCGACCAGGGTCAGTGCCCCCACGATCGCGCCGATGAAGCCGAGCACCGTAATGGCGACAGCGAGCCCCTTGGGCACACTGCGCTTGGCCATCCAGCGCACCGCGGGGCTGAGGAGCCCCGACAGGAGCGCGGCCACCAGGACCGGGATAATGAGGAAGCTGACTTTGCTAAGCATCCAGACCAGGCCCCCGATCACGAGCAGGATGAGCCCGGCCCGCCAGGCCCACGCGGCGGCGATCCGCACCCCGTAGGGGATGTCCTGGTCGATCTCGCGGTCAGTCCGGGCCCGCGCCACAACGCGCGGTCCGCTCCCGGCCATGGAAGGGGTGGGGCTTGTGCCGGGTGCGGCGTCCTCAGCTGGCGTCATAGCCCCATGATTCCGCAGCAACCGGCTATTAGGAAACCAGCAAGCGGAAACCGGCAACCGGCAGCCGGCCCCGCCGGGTCAGCCTTCGTGGGCTGTGAGCGAGGCGGAGATGCCCCAGGTCATGGAGAACTGCTCCCCCGGCGCGAGCCAGCGGAGGCCCTCGCCGCTGTTGAACGCGTTGGCGGGCCCTGTCATCGGCTCGATCGCTACCGCCTTCGTGCGGCCGGGAAACTCCGTCGTCACGAAGACATGGACGTAGCCGCAGCTGGCATCCTGCCACAGGCTTACGCTCCGCCCGTCAGGTGAGCGCAGCGTGTGCCGGGCGACGCCGCCGTCGAATTCCAGATCCGTGTAGGCAGAATCGAGGTCCATGGTTCCCACCAGCCGCCCGCCGCGCAGATCGAAGCCGCCGCTCACCGGCTCGGTGCTGCGCGGGATGAGGCGGTGGTCCGCGACGAGCCGGGTCCGGGCGTCCACGCTCACCGTCAGTTCCTCGCTGGGAACGTCGCCGAGGCGCAGGTAGGGGTGCGCGCCGAGCACGAACGGCGCTGGATCCCGGGCGTCGCTGATGAGGGTTTGGCGCACCACCAGCCCGAGGTCCTCCGCCAGCTCGTAGCGGACGCGGTGCCGCAGCAGGAAGGGATAGCCGTGCTGCGGGAATACGGCCGCTTCCAAGGTGACGGAAAACTCGTCCTCGTCCACGAGTTCGTAGGAAGAGTTCCGCAGCAGTCCGTGGCTGGCGTTGTTGCGGGAGACCTCGGTGATGTCGAGCTGGAGCTTCTTGCCGTTGAGGTACCAGACGCCGTCTTCCACCCGGTTTGCCCACGGCGCCAGGGTGATGCCCGTGGCGCCGGGCGGAATGTCCGCGTCCCCATAGCTCTCCGTCAGTGCCGTGCCCCCGCGGCTGTAAAGCCGCAGTCCGGCGGCGAGTTCGGTGACAACGGCCAGGGCGTCGCCGCGCCTGAGCTCATACTGCCGCCCGGATGCGTACCGCCGCACGGCGTCATTGGCGCCAGAAGCAGTGCTGGACGCAGAAGGTGTCGCTGTGGGATCCATGGTGACCACCGTACAGACCACCGCGGCAAGCCGTATACCTTGGACCCATGACTTCCAGCAGCACAGGATCCAGGCCATGAATCCTCCCGTGGACAGCGGCAGGCTCGCCGCCCGTTTTGAGGCGGTCTTCGGCGCACGGGCCGACGGCGTGTGGCGTGCACCGGGACGCGTCAACCTCATCGGCGAGCACACAGACTACAACGAGGGTTTCGTCCTGCCGTTCGCCATCGACCGGGCAGCCCGGGTGGCCGTCCGGGTCCGGCCGGATTCCACCGTGCGCATGCTTTCCACATTCGGGAACCAGGGGCTGACGACGGCGGACGCCGGTTCGCTCTCGCGCGCCAGTGCCCGGGGCTGGACGAAGTACCCGCTCGGGGTCATCTGGGCCCTGCAGCAGCTGGACCTGCCGGTTCCGGGCGTGGACCTGCTCCTGGATTCCGATGTCCCCCGCGGCGCCGGGCTGTCCTCCTCCCACGCCATCGAATGCGCCGTGATTTCCGCGTTGAACGAGCTCACGGCGGCCGGCCTTTCTGCCCAGGACATGGTCCTGGCCACTCAGCGGGCGGAGAACGACTTCGTCGGCGCGCCCACCGGCATCATGGACCAGTCCGCCTCGCTCCGGGCCACGGCCGGTCACGCTGTCTTCCTCGATTGCCGGAACCAGAGTGTCCGCCAGGTGCCGTTCGACGCCGACGCGGCAGGGCTGGTGCTGCTGGTGATCGACACCCGGGTGTCCCATTCCCACGCCGACAGCGGGTATGCGGCCCGGCGGGAATCCTGCGAACTCGCCGCCGAGGTGCTCGGCGTGCCGGCCCTGCGCGACGTCGGATTCGAAGACCTGGCGGAGGCCAGCGGGCTCCTGGACTCGGAGACGTTCCGCCGCCTCCGCCACGTTGTCACCGAGAACGACCGCGTCCTGCAGACGGTGGAGCTGCTGGAGACGTCGGGGCCCGGCGCCATCGGCCCCCTGCTGGATGCCTCGCATG
>JBKPJW010000340.1:0-3419 GCA_046730875.1 Actinomycetota bacterium
GAGCAGGACGCTGTGGCGGCGGTCCCGGATGGCGTGCTCGGGGTTTTCCTCGCGGTTCTTCACCCACCGCTGGAGGCGCGGCTGGAAGACCACCATCAGCAGGGCCAGCACGATCAGGACGGGTGCGGCGTAGTAAAACACCTTCTCAGGCAAGTGCAGCAGCAGGTAGGCGCCGGTGACGCCGCCCAGCAGCGAGGCCGGGAGGAGCCGGAGCAGCTGCTTGCCGCGGCCGGTGAGCTCTTTCCGGTAGCCCCAGGCGCCGGTCGCGTTGCCGGCCACGAGGCCCATGGCGTTGCTGATGGAGGCGGTGACGGGTGCGTAGCCGAGGGCAATCAGCACCGGAAACGTGACCAGGGTGCCGGATCCCACGACGCTGTTGATGGTGCCCGCCCACAGCCCGGCGAAGAAAATGAAGACGCTATTGAGGAGCTCCACGCGCTGTCAGCGGCCCCGTTAGCGGCTGGCGGTGGCGGTGTACCTGCCGTCGTTGACGGCGACGTCCAGCGGCAGGCCGAAAGTTGCGCTCAGGTTTTCCGCCGTGAGGACCTCCGGAAGTGGACCGGAGGCCACCACACCGCCGTCGCGCATGAGCATCGCGTGCGTGAAGCCCGGCGGCACTTCTTCAAGGTGGTGGGTGACCAGGACGATCACGGGGGCGGCGTCGTCGCGGGCCAGTTCGCTCAGGCGCTGGACGAGGTCCTCGCGTCCGCCAAGGTCGAGCCCTGCGGCCGGCTCGTCGAGGAGCAGGAGCTCGGGATCGGTCATCAGGGCACGCGCGATCTGGACGCGCTTGCGCTCCCCCTCGGACAGCGAAGCGAAGGGGCGGTTGAGCAGCGGGCCCATCCCCCACTCGTTCAGCAGACCAAAGGCGCGCCGCTCGTCGTTCTTCTCATAGCCTTCGCGCCAGCGGCCGGTCACACCGTAGGCGGCAGTCACCACCACGTTGAGGACCTTTTCGTGCTCGGGGATCTGGCTGGCCAGCGCCGCGGAGGACAGGCCAATCCGGGGCCGCAGCTCGAAGACGTCCACGGCGCCGAGGACTTCCTCGAGCACGCCGGCCATGCCCGACGTCGGGTGGATCCGGGCCGCGGCCAGCTGGAGGAGCGTGGTCTTGCCGGCCCCGTTGGGTCCCAGGATCACCCAACGTTCGCCTTCCTTGACCTGCCAGTCCACCCTGTCCAGGAGCGTCTTTGCCCCACGTACAACGCTGACGGCGGCCATTTCAAGAACTTCACTCATAGGAGTAGACACTAGGACAAAAAAGCGGACTACTGATAACCCGCGTCGCGGGCTACCGTCGGGCGTCATGCGGCGGCGGCCCGGGCGCAACGAATTCGGGCCGCCCGCCGCCTGCTCGCTAGGATTGGGGCCATGAGTTCGAACGTGACTGCAGTCAGCTACGGCCTGAAACTGTCCCTTCCCGACATCCAGCGGCTGCGTTCGCTCCTCACAGCCGCGGGGCTAAGCGTCGGTGCCGAAACCCGCGCCGGCGACGCCCGCTTCGAGGTGTATGCGGCGGACTGCGCACTGGGCCCCTCAAATTCAGCCGGCACAGCTTCAGACGGCGCATCTTCAGGTGGAGCGTCCGACGCCGCAGCGTCCGACGCCGGGGACGCAGCTGCCGCCACGGCGTCTGCCGTTGCGGCGGAGCGGCTGGCCGGGCCGCGCCGCACGCTGGCGGCCGCCGGTTTGGACGGCGTGGAGACGGCGCTGGTTCCCGCAGCGCTGCGCAACGCGCCGCGCAAGTTCCTCATCATGGACGTGGATTCCACCCTGATCCAGCAGGAAGTGATCGAGCTCCTTGCCGCCTATGCCGGCAAGCGCGAGGAAGTGACTGCCGTGACCGAGGCGGCCATGCGCGGCGAACTTGACTTCGCCCAGAGCCTGCACGCCCGCGTCGCGGTCCTCGCCGGACTGCCGGAAGACGTGGTCGAGGCGGTCCGCGCCGAGGTGAAGCTCACCGAGGGCGCTGCCGAACTGGTAGCGGCATTCCAGGCCGCCGGCCATGCCGTGGCCGTGGTGTCCGGCGGGTTCAACCAGATCCTCCGGCCGATCGCCGAAGACCTGGGGATCGACTACTGGATCGCCAACGAACTCGAAATCGTGGACGGCGCGCTGACCGGCAAGGTCCTCGGCGACGTCGTCGACCGGGCCGCCAAGGAAAAGTACCTGCGCGAGTGGGCCGCCGCCGAAGGCATCCCGATGGAACACACCATTGCCGTGGGCGACGGCGCCAACGACCTCGACATGCTCGGCGCCGCCGGAATCGGCATCGCCTTCAACGCGAAGCCGGCCGTCCGTGCCGCCGCCGACGCCGCCGTCAACCTGCCGTATCTGGACACCGTGCGGTTCATCGCGGGCGTCTGATGCCTTTGCCGGTGCGCTGGCTGGTGCCACTGCTGGTGCGTTAACCGCGGGATGGCACGTCGCGGCGATGTTCAGGGCGAACATTGCCACGGCGTGCCATCCCGACGGACCTGCCGCCTGCGCTCCTAGCTGGAGGCGGTGCCGGCCTGCTTGCCGAAGTAGTCGGAGCCGCCGACGTATTCCGTGTGGCCGGTCTCGACGTCGGCCGTGGCCATCTTGGCGATCTCGACGGCGAATTCCTTAACCGAGTAGAGCCTGCCCGCCTCGGCACGACGTGCCTCGATGGCGCCGGGGTTGGACCGGTCAAGCAGGGTGGCCGTGACGGTGCCCTCGATCATGTCGCCGGAAACCACCACGAACGAGATGCCGTGCTCGGCCAGGCCGGGCACCAGCTGGCGCAGGGCGTCCTCGCCGGCACGCTTGCTGCGGGCCACCGGCTCATACTCGGGCATGGTGGGCACAGTGTCGATGAAGTGCGCCTGGTGGCTGGTCACGAAGACCACCCGCGAGCCTTCGGGCATGAGCGGCAGGGCGGCGTTGAGCATGTTCACCTGCGCGTCACGGTTCAGCTTCAGCGCGTAACCCTCTTCCATGCCTGTTTCCATGCCGCCGGAGGCGTTGAGGACCAGGAGGTCAAGCGAGCCGAAGTTCTCCATGGCCGCGCTGGCGAGGGCCTGGACGCCTTCCTGGGTGGTGAGGTCCGCTCCGACGGCCGCCGCGCGGCCGCCGTCGGCTTCGATCTCCGCGACGACCTTGTTGGCCCGCGGCGCCTTCTGGCGGTAGTTCACGACCACGGCCGCACCTTCGGCGGCGAGGATCTTGGCGACTTCGGCGCCGATCCCGCGCGATGAACCGGTCACGATCGCGGTCTTATTTTCCAGCAGTCCCATACGAGCTCCTTTGTTCCAAACGTCCAAATACTGTGGGGTCTGCCATCCATCATGCCAGCGGATTGTGCCTTTTCAGTTGTCGGGCGTCCACAAAGAAGGTCCGGCGGTGTAGTTCCCGGGCTGTCACGGAACCGTGTGTCACAGGACCAGGCGTCACAGAAC
>JBKPJW010000341.1:0-3794 GCA_046730875.1 Actinomycetota bacterium
GAGCAGGGCCGGCTCAAAGGCCTGATCACCACCAAGGACTTCACCAAGGCCGAGCAGTACCCGCTCGCCACCAAAGACGAGGAAGGCCGCCTGCGCGTCGGCGCGGCGATCGGCTTCTTCGGCGACGGCTGGGAACGCGCCATGGCACTCGTGGACGCCGGCGTGGATGCCCTCTTCGTAGACACCGCGAACGGCCACTCCCAGGGTGTGCTCGAGATGATCCGCCGGCTCAAGACCGATCCGGCTGCGGCGCACGTGGACATCATCGGCGGCCAGGCCGCCACCCGCGAAGGTGCCCAGGCCCTGATCGACGCCGGTGCCGACGGCATCAAGGTCGGCGTCGGTCCCGGCTCCATCTGCACCACCCGCGTGGTGGCCGGCGTCGGCGTTCCGCAGATCACCGCCATCTACGAGTCGGCGAAGGCTGCCATTCCGGCCGGCGTCCCGCTGATCGCCGACGGCGGCCTGCAGTACTCGGGCGACATCGGCAAGGCGCTGGTCGCCGGCGCCGACACCGTGATGCTCGGCTCGCTCCTGGCCGGCTGCGACGAATCCCCGGGCGAGCTGATTTTCGTCAACGGCAAGCAGTTCAAGAGCTACCGCGGCATGGGCTCCCTGGGCGCCATGCAGACCCGCGGCAAGAACACGTCCTACTCCAAGGACCGCTACTTCCAGGCCGACGTCTCCGGCGACGACAAGCTCATCCCGGAAGGCATCGAGGGCCGGGTGGCCTACCGCGGCCCGCTCGCCTCGGTGGCGTACCAGCTGGTCGGCGGCCTCCGCCAGACCATGTTCTACACCGGCGCCCCGACCGTGCCGGAGCTCAAGGCGCGCGGCAAGTTCGTCCGGATTACCCCGGCCGGGCTCAAGGAATCGCACCCGCATGACATTCAGATGACCGTCGAAGCCCCGAACTACGGTTCGCGCTAGACCAGCTTGACCGGCTTGACCAATTGATCGCCGGCGAACAGGCCGTGGGGAGTTTTCCTCACGGCCTATTCGTGTCTGTGCGCGGAACTAGGCTGTATGCATGCCCGAACCACGCCATCCTGCAGAACTGAGCCCCAAGCGTGAGCCGAAACGCAAGCTCGCGCTAAGGCCCTACGCCCGCGCCGTGGCACAGGTACTGCGTGTGAGCTTCCGGGCTTCACCCGCCGCCGTCGTGATGAAGGTCCTCGGCTCGCTGATCTCGGCCCTCCTGCCGCTGGTCACGACGTACTTTGCCGCGCTGACCACCACGGCGCTGGCCGCCGCCTACGCGGGCGACGCCGACGCCGGCGGGCAGGCCGTGGTCTACGTCATCATCACCGCGGCACTCGGGCTCTTCTGGGGATCGTTCAGCAGCGTGGACCGCTACATTCAGCAGCTCATGAGCTTCCGCGTCGGCGCGATCGTCGGGGACCTCATGTACGAGCGCTTCCTGGCCCTGGACTTCTGGCGCTACGACGACAAGGAGACCGTGGACCTCTACGATCGCGCCAAGCGCTTCTCCGATTCCTACGCCCGGGTCCTGGACCGGATCGCCGCGATCTTCACCCAGCTCGTCTCGGTGATCCTGGCCATCGGCGCACTGCTGCTGGTCAGCTGGTGGATCGCCGTGATCGTCCTGATCGCGATCGTCCCCAGCGTCTACCTGCAGTTCAAGCTCTCCCGCGAACAGATCGCACACTGGAACACCCAGATCGATTCCCGTCGGCAGCGCAGGATGATCGAAACCAACCTGCTGCGCCCCCAGCACATCGCCGAGATGCGGCTCTACGGGATTGTCGGCTACCTGATGGAGCTGCGCTCCCGGTTGCGGGACGCCGACGAAAAGCGCCGGCTGGACTTCCAGAAACGCTACATCCCCAAACAGCTCGCGGCGGATGCCCTGCAGTACGGCGCCGAGGTGGTCTCCCTGATCTGGGTGGTGGGCCAGATCATTGCCCGGGCACAGCCGGTGGGGCAGTTCCTCTACGTCCAGCAGATCGTCAGCCGCGCCCTGTCCACCGCCAACAACCTCGTCTCATCGCTCAGCTCGATCGACGAGGACCTGGCGAACCTCAAGGACTACGAACTGTTCATGGCCCTGCCCGTGCAGTCCGGCCACGCCCCGCCCCTGCTGCAGGCGCCCAAGACCGTGGAACTGCGGGACATCCACTTCACCTACACCGGCAGCGAACTGGAAGTGATCCGCGGCATTTCGCTGACCATCCGGCAGGGCCAGCACATCGCGATCGTGGGAGAGAACGGCGCGGGCAAGTCCACCCTGATCCGCATCCTGGCCGGGCTGTATAGTCCCGGTGCCGGGCAGGTGCTGCTCGACGGCGTCGATCTCGCCGCCGTCGAGGTGACCTCCTGGCACCGGCACCTGGCGGTGCTCAGCCAGGAGTTCCTCAAGTACGAATTCGCCACCGCGGCGGAAAACATCCTCTTCGGCGACGTCGATTCGGCCCGCGACGACGCACGAATCCGCCGGGCCGCCTCGGACGCCGAAGCCCTGGAATTCATCAACAAACTGCCCAACGGCTTGGACAACCACGTGAGCAACTGGATGGAGGATCCGCGCGGGCGGAAGGGATCCGGGCTTTCCGGCGGACAGTGGCAGCGCCTGGCGATGGCCCGGAACTTCTACCGCAACGCCTCATTCATGGTGATGGACGAGCCGACCTCGGCGATCGACGCCCTGGCCGAGCACCGGATCTTCACGAGGCTCTTCGCTGATCGCAGCAGCACCATCATCGCGATCAGCCACCGCCTTGCCACGATCGAGAAGGCGGACGTCGTCTACATGCTGGAGGACGGCCGGATCGTGGAACAGGGCACGCACAAGGAGCTCGTGGCGCTCCGCGGCCGCTACTTCCGCATGTTCGAGTCCCAGCTGACCGTCCCGGACACCGAGGACGTCAGGGGAGAGTGATGGGATCGCCTTCCACGGTGGTGCGAACGCGAACGATCCCGGGCTGAGGCGGGACGCTGCTGAAGCCGAACCCGACGGCGGGCCGCACCGCTGCCAGCGGCCCGGCGTCGACCCCGTCCCAGCTGACCGTGGCGGCATCGATGCGGTGCAGATCAGTGACGCCGTAGTATTCCCGCCGTCCGCCCCCCGCGGTGCCGGCGGTCCGGATTCCCGGGCTGAGGAGGCCCGCTAACGGGCTTACGGCGCGGAGCCAGGCCGGGTGCACCGCCAGGGGACGGGGGATGAGGCGCGCTGCCGAGCCGAGCGCCGTCCGCGGACCGAGTGCCGCCCGGAGCCGCAGGTGCCCGGCATCCACGCTCAACGCGCCGCCGGTGTGCCGGGCGGCAACGTCAACGACGCGAGTTTCATCAAAGTTGTAGACCGCGGCAATGAAGCCTGCCACCTCGGCCGTCGGAGCCAGCAGGATGCGCCGGCCCGACGGCAGCGCCACCATGACATCGGCGAAGAGCCCGAACGGTGACTCCTGCCAAAGCCCCACCACGGCACGCAGGCCCGACGCCGTGCCGATGCCGGCGATGTGGCCTTCGAAGATCCACCGCATACCCATGCGGCCACTTTACGTCTCCTTTTGTCGCCGCCGGCGGTTCCGCCGCCGGCGCTTGAGCGCAGTGCTTTCGCCGGCGCTTCCGCCGCCCGCGGCACACGGTCGCGGGTAAAACCGCGCCCTGGGATAACCTAGAGCAGTGACTTACGAGATTGAGATTGGCCGAGGCAAGCGTGGGCGTCGTGCCTACTCCCTGGATGACATTGCGATCGTCCCCAACCGACGCACACGTGACCCCAAGGACGTATCCGTCTCCTGGCAGATCGATGCCTACAAGTTCGACATGCCGGT
>JBKPJW010000342.1:0-9639 GCA_046730875.1 Actinomycetota bacterium
GCCTCGGCACTGGGGCGGCAGTCATACGGGGGGCGACGTGGAGGCTGTACGCATTGTCGAGGACGAGGTCCGCGAGCTGATCCGCAGGCGTGGACTGGACCCCCTGCGGCAGTCCGGGGAAGTCCGGCGCCTGGTCGAAGCGGCGGTCAGCGACTACGACGAAAGGGCACTCCTGGCGCCGCTGCCTCCACTGGGTCCGCTGGAGTCGGCCCGGAGATTCGTCTTCGACGCCGTGGCCGGGTTCGGTGCGCTACAACCACTCCTGGACGATCCGGGCATAGAG
The DNA here is from genome assembly GCA_046730875.1 of Actinomycetota bacterium. Taxonomy (GTDB): domain Bacteria; phylum Actinomycetota; class Actinomycetes; order Actinomycetales; family Micrococcaceae; genus Arthrobacter. The sequence continues at coordinate 284 of JBKPJW010000342.1, forward strand.
GAAATCTGGCTCAACGCGCCGAACGAAATCTATGTGGCGCGCAACGGGGAATCTGAACTGACCTCGGTGTCGCTGACGGACCAGCAGGTCAGGGACCTCGTCGAGCGGATGCTGAAAAGCTCCGGCCGGCGCCTGGACATGTCCTCGCCCTTTGTTGATGCGGCGCTCCCGGACGGCTCCCGTCTCCACGTGGTGATCCCCGATGTCACCCGCCGGCACTGGGCCATCAACATCCGCAAGTTCGTGGTGAAGGCCAGCCGGCTGGAGCATCTGGTGGAGCTGGGAACACTGACTCCGCAGTCGGCCCGCTTCCTGGGTGCCGCCGTCGCGAGCGGTCTCAACATCCTCGTCTCGGGTGCAACCCAGGCCGGCAAGACCACCCTGCTCAACTGCCTTGCCGCAAGCATCGGCACCCGTGAGCGGGTCATCACCGTGGAGGAGATTTTTGAACTGCAGTTTCCCCTGCGCGACGTCGTGGGTCTGCAGTGCCGGCAGCCGAACCTGGAGGGCCAGGGGGAGATTCCGCTCAGGCGGCTCGTCAAGGAGGCTTTGCGCATGCGGCCGGACCGGCTCGTAGTCGGGGAGGTCCGGGAGGCAGAGAGCCTGGACATGCTCATTGCTTTGAATTCAGGGCTTCCCGGGATGTGTTCGGTACATGCAAACTCCGCACACGATGCGGTGACGAAGATCTGTACGCTGCCGTTACTCGCCGGCGAGAACATCTCCAGCGCCTTCGTCGTTCCCACTGTGGCGTCCTGCATCGATCTGGTGGTCCACTGCAGCAGGCACTCGAACGGGCGCCGTCAGGTTACGGAGATCCTGTCGCTGGGCCGTCGCGTGGAAAACGGGATCATCGAGTCCTCCATGGTGTTCACGATGTCGGACGGGCAGCTTCTACCCAGGCCCAGCTCGATGCCCGCCGCGGAAAAGTTCGCCCGCTCGGGATACGACGTCGCGGCTCTGCTGGAGCCGCGCTAATGGCGCCGCTCTTGGGGATGCTGGGCGGGGCCGGTCTCCTGCTGATCTGGTGGTCCGCATGGGATCAGCCGAAGAGTCCCCGGCGCATGCCACGGACCAGTCGGCTTGAGGACCTGTTGCGGACGGCGGGCATCGAAAAGGTCAGCGCGGCCGGGCTGGTCGCATCTTGCCTAGGGGTTGGCGCAATCACAACCCTTGCATTCTTCGCCGTCACCGGGTCATGGCCTATCTCGGGATGTTTTGGCCTGTTCGGCGGCTGGCTTCCGATGGCGATGGTCCGGTGGCGGGCGAGAAAGCGCACGGCTGTCCTCCGCCAGCTGTGGCCCGACGTCGTTGATCACCTCCGGTCAGCCATCCGGGCAGGACTATCGCTGCCGGAGGCTCTCATCCAGCTCGGCGACAAGGGGCCCGTGGAGCTGCGTCACGTGTTTGTGGACTTCGGCTCCGACTACCGTTCGGGAGGGCAATTCGATCCCGCGCTCACACGGCTCAAGGATCGTCTTGCCGATCCCGTGGCGGACCGGATCGTCGAGGCCCTCCGGCTCACCCGGGAGGTGGGTGGATCAGACCTCGGGCGCCTGCTGGGCACCCTGGCCGAGTTCCTGCGGGAGAGTGCCAGGACCAGGAGCGAGCTGGAAGCCAGGCAGTCCTGGACTGTCAACGCCGCACGCCTGGCCGTGGCTGCGCCCTGGATTGTCCTGGTGTTGCTGGCCAGCCGTCCCGAAGCCGTGATGGCCTACAACACACCGGCCGGGGCCGCGGTCCTCCTGGGCGGCCTTGCTGTCTCCCTGATTTCCTACGCCATCATGCTGCGCATCGGGGCGTTGCCGGAAGAACAGCGGGTCCTCCGATGACAGGATTGATGGCTGGCGCCACGGTGTGCGGTGCCGCGCTCGGCGCCGGACTGTGGCTGTTCCTCGTCCGGCTTCCCTTCATGCGTCCGACGACGTTCGTCGAACGGATCGGTCCGCAATTGAGGACCCACAATCTGGAATCCAGGCTCCTGCGCGCAGTCCCGAGGAATGTCACTCCGTTTGGGCCGCTGGAACGGATTCTCCGCCCGGCGATCAGGGATGCTGTCAGATCGCTCAGCCGCATCAATCTCGGCGCCACGGCGTTGAACCGCAGGCTTGCCTGCGCCGGCAGCACCAAGACAGCGGTGGACTTTCGGGCCGAGCAGCTCGTGTGGGCGGCCGGTGGCTTTGTCCTCGCCGTCGGCGTCGTGGCGCTCGCCGGCTCTCTCGGCCGCTTTAGCCCGTTCGTGGCTGCCGTGGCTGTGGTGGGGAGCGCCGTTGGCGGATTCCTGCTCCGGGACTACCTCCTAAGCGTGCACATTCAGAAACGGGAGACGCGGATGATGGCTGAGTTTCCGAGCATCGCCGAACTCATGGCCTTGGCTGTCAGCGCCGGCGAAAGCGCCACTGGAGCGCTGGACCGGGTCTGCCGCAGCGCCAGGGGCGAGCTTTCGCAGGAATTTGGTCGCGTCCTTGCCGAGACTCGGGCCGGCAAGCCCCTTGTGGAAGCACTTCAGGAGTTCTCGTCCAGGACCGATCAGGGCCCGCTGCTCCGTTTCGTTGACGGAATGATCGTCGCCGTAGAGCGCGGAACGCCCCTCGCGGACGTCCTTCGGGCGCAGGCACAGGATGTCCGGGACACAGCCAAGCGGGAGCTCATGGAGTCCGCCGGGAAGAAGGAAATCGGAATGATGGTGCCGCTGGTCTTCGGGGTTCTTCCCTTGACGGTCATCTTCGCCGTCTTCCCGGGCCTGGTCGCAATCAGTCTCGGGCTCTAGGTACAGCCGGCACGGCCAAAAGCCGGCTCTAAGCGCCGGACCCAAGAAAAGTTATATGACGGGGGAACAGGATACGAAGAAACGTCCTGTAGATCCTGACTGGTCCGTCAGCGCGAATCGACCACTTGCCATCGAAGCATCACGAACTGCCACATTCGCAAAATCAGGATCAAGAAAATCAGGAAAGAGGACACGGTGAAGAACTTCCGAACTCGGGTGGTGTGGGTGCTCTACGTGCTCAACATGTTGGCCTGGTGGTCTGCTGCCTCGCGACTGCGGCCGGCGGATAGCCCTGCAGGCGGAGCTGACCATTCCGAGCGGGGGGACGTCCCGGGCTGGGTGATGATAACCCTCATGTCGGCGGTCCTGGTGGCCGCCCTTCTGGCCCTCGCCGGCCCCGCGCTGGAGGGACTCTTCAACCAGGCCATGGACAAGGTCGGCCAGTAGCCGGTGGCAGCATCGGACACGTGCGGATCCGGCGGTTCCCGGTGAATCGGGCCCGCGACGGCTGTGGCGGCAGCGGTAGCAAAGAGATTGAACGAGGCGCCGCCGTGGTGGATTTCGTGCTGATCGGCGCGTTGCTCACCTTGCTCTTCCTCGCGATTGTCCAGCTCACTCTGGTCCTTCACATTCGGAACACGCTGATTGACGCCGCCGCCTCGGGGGCCCGCTACGGCACCCTGGCCGACCGCAACTCCGGGGATGCGAGAGACCGGACGGTCCAGCTTATTACGATGGCGCTTAATTCCGACTACGCGGCGGACGTTGCCACCGCCGAATCGACGTACCAGGGTATCCGCACCCTAGAGGTAACAGTCCGGGCACCCCTGCCGGTGATCGGCTTCGTCGGTCCCCGGGCGCTGCTGGAGGTGAAGGGCCATGCGGCCATCCAGCCCTGACCGTGACCGCTCAACGTGGCGTCCCGCCGCTGCCCTCCCCGCCCACGGCGCCGCAGCCACCTCGGACGCCACAGTCAACTCGGAACGTGGAGCCACGTCGGAACCCGCCGCCGCCCCGGAACACCGCGCCTCCCCGGAACAGGGGAGTGCCGTCGTCGAATTCATCTTCCTTTCCACGCTGCTGATGGTGCCGCTGGTGTACTTCATCATCACCGTGGGCCAGGTCCAGGGCGGCTCCTTCGCGGTGGTGGGCGCCGCCGACCAGGCGGCCAAGGTGTACGTTGCCCAGCCCGACGCGGCCAGCGGCAGGGCCGCCGCCGAGCAAGCCGTGCTGCTGGCGCTCGCCGATTACGGCCAGCGGGCGGACAACGCAAGCATCGACACACGCTGCGAACCCGCGGACTGCCTGGCACCGGGCTCGGCGGTGACGGTCACGGTCCGCCTGACCGTGCCCCTGCCGTTTGTGCCCTTCAGCGACTCACTTCATCTGAACGCCAGCCAGCTCAGTGCATCGGCAACCCAGCTGGTGGGCAGGTTCCGTTGAGAATTTCTGCCGGCACTTCCCACGACGCGGAGCCCGGAAGCATCGGACCCGGCTACGCCCGTCGGGGCGAAGAGGGCCAGGTGCTGGTGCTGAGCATCGGGTTTATGGTGATTGCCCTTCTGGTCGCGACAGTCGTAGTGGCCGCCTCCAGCGTCTACCTCGAACACAAGAAGCTGCTCTCCCTCGCGGACGGGGCCTCGCTGGCCGCCGCGGACAGCTTCACCCTGGGCCAGCTGGGGACTGCCGGCGGCACGCCGTCCGCCGTGCTGAGCGGGGCCAGGGTGCGCGGCGCCACCGCCGACTTTCTGGGCCGCACTGGGGCCTTCGGCCGCTTCAGCGGGCTGACGGTCGGGCCGTCCACGGGCAGCCCGGACGGCGCCACCGCCGTCGTGGTGCTGAGCGCGTCCGTCCACCCGCCGGTGGTGAATTTCCTGGTGCCGGACGGCATCCGGATCGAGGCGACGTCGACGGCTCGGTCCCGACTCTCCCGCTGAGCCGCCCCGTCCACCCCATGTTGCCCTATCACTTTGGGCTGCCAACCAGGCCTTTTGGCAACCCAAAGTGATAGGGCAACCGGCTGCTGGGCAACCGGGCCGGTCCGGGGGCTAGGACACATAGCGTAGGCTTAAAAAACCATGGCAAACATTGATTTTCCCGCTGAAATCCGCGCGCTGCGGGCCACCTATGCGTCCATCGAGAACGTCTCGAACGTCGAGGCGCTCAAGGAAGACATCGCCGAGCTCAGCGAGCGGGCCGGTGAACCCAACCTGTGGGACGACCCCGCCGCGGCCCAGGTCATCACCTCAAAGCTCTCACACAAGCAGTCCGAGCTTGAGCGGCTCGACAAGCTGGCGGCCCGGATCGACGACCTCGAGGTCCTCGTGGAACTGGGCCAGGACGAGGACGATGCCGACTCCATGGGGGAGGCCGCCGCGGAACTGGAATCGGTCCGCAAGGCGCTGGGCGAGCTCGAGGTTGTCACGCTGCTCTCCGGCGAGTTCGACGAGCGCGAAGCCGTGGTGACCATCCGCGCCGGCGCGGGCGGCGTTGACGCGGCGGACTTCGCCGAAATGCTGCTGCGGATGTACCTGCGCTGGGCCGAACGCCACGGTTACCCGACCACCATCATGGATACCTCCTACGCCGAAGAGGCCGGGCTGAAGTCCGCGACATTCGAGGTCAAGGCGCCGTACGCCTTCGGCACGCTCAGCGTCGAGGCAGGCACCCACCGCCTCGTCCGGATCAGCCCGTTCGACAACCAGGGCCGCCGCCAGACCTCCTTTGCCGCCGTGGAAGTGATCCCGTTGATCGAGCAGACGGACTCGATCGACATCCCGGACAACGAGATCCGCGTGGATGTGTTCCGGTCCTCGGGCCCGGGCGGCCAGTCCGTCAACACCACCGACTCCGCCGTGCGCCTGACCCACATCCCCACCGGCACCGTGGTGTCGATGCAGAACGAGAAATCGCAGCTTCAGAACCGCGCGGCCGCCTTGCGGGTGCTGCAGTCCCGGCTCCTGCTGCTAAAGAAGGAACAGGAGAACGCCGAGAAGAAGGCGTTCGCCGGCGATGTCAAAGCCTCCTGGGGCGACCAGATGCGCTCGTACGTCCTCAACCCGTACCAGATGGTCAAGGACCTCCGCACCGAGCACGAGGTCGGTAACACTTCGGCCGTGTTCGACGGCGAAATCGACGATTTCATCGATGCCGGCATCCGCTGGCGGACGGACAACCGCAACGCCGAGAAGTAGGCCCCGAGCCCGGCTGGGAGGTCCCTGACAATCGCGCGACACGCCCCGCCGTTCCGGCCGATCCGCCGTTACCCGTGCGTATAGTCGAGGGGCCGGAGCTCTACTTCCCCCAAACGAAAGCCCTTGTTCCGGCAGCAGAACCAAGCCCCTGCGGTCTTGTCCTGCAGGGTACTAAGGGCCATGATCCGTTTCGAGAATGTCACCAAGGTCTATGACCAGAAGGCGCGGCCGGCGCTGGATTCGATCAACCTTGAGATCGACCGCGGCGAATTCGCCTTCCTTGTCGGCGCCTCCGGCTCCGGCAAGTCGACCTTCCTGCGCCTGGTCCTCAAAGAGGACCGCGCCTCCTCCGGCGCCGTCTACGTCGCCGGGCAGAACGTCGCCAACATCTCCAGCTGGCGGGTGCCGCGGCTGCGCCGCGGAATCGGCGTCGTCTTCCAGGACTTCCGCCTGCTCCCGCAAAAGACCGTCTTCGCCAACGTCGCCTTCGCCATGCAGGTCATCGGCAAGAGCCGCAGCGTCATCCGCGACACCGTCCCCGAGGTCCTCAAGACGGTGGGCCTGGAAGGCAAGGAAAACCGCCTCCCGCATGAACTCTCCGGCGGCGAGCAGCAGCGCGTGGCGATCGCCCGCGCCGTCGTAAACCGACCCGGCATCCTGCTGGCCGACGAGCCGACCGGAAACCTGGACCCGACCACGTCCATGGGCATCATGGGCGTGCTGGACAAGATCAACCAGAACGGCACCACCGTGGTGATGGCAACGCACGACGACGACATCGTCAACGAGATGCGCAAACGGGTAGTGGAGCTTCAGAACGGCGTCGTGATCCGCGACGAAGCCAGGGCCCTCTACACATCCGTCATTCCCGTGGTGGGTCAGTCCCGCCGCCTGCGCGATGCCAGCGGCCGGGACGAGCCGCCGTCCGTCGTCACCTCCCGGGCAGGCGCCCGCGCTGAAGCGCGCGCCGAGGTCCGCACCGCAGCGGAGGGCCAGGCGTGAGGCTTGCATTCGTCCTGGGCGAGATCGGCAGCGGACTGCGCCGCAACCTGTCCATGGTCATTTCCGTAATCCTGGTGACCTTCGTGTCGCTGACCTTCGTCGGCGCCGCCGGCATGTTGCAGCTGCAGATCAACCAGATGAAGGGCTACTGGTACGACAAAGTCCAGGTGGCCATTTTCCTCTGCAGTGACGGGTCGACGGCGCCCGGCTGCGCCACCGGGCCGGCCACGCCGGAGCAGGAGGACAACCTGCGCCAGCTCCTGCAGTCTCCTGCGGTTGCGCAGTACGTCAACGACTTCCAGTACGAGTCCAAAGACGACGCCTACAAGCACTTCAAGGAACAGTTCTCCAATTCCCCGATCGTTGACTCCGTGACCCCGGACCAGCTTCCGGCCTCGTTCCGGATCAACATGAAGGACCCGGAGAAGTACGAGATCATCAGCGAGACTTTCTCCTCCCAGGCCGGCGTGGAGACCGTGATCGACCAGCGCCAGCTGCTGGAGCGCTTGTTCTCTGCCATGAACGCCGCGTCCCTGGTGGCCGTGAGCATCGCCGGGGTCATGATCATTTGCGCCATCCTGCTGATTGCGACCACTATCCGGCTGTCGGCGTTTAGCCGGCGTCGTGAAACGGGCATCATGCGGCTGGTGGGCGCATCCAAGATGGTCATCCAGCTGCCGTTCATCCTCGAAGGCGTGATCGCCGCGGTGATCGGCGCGGCCCTGGCCTCCGGCACCCTGTGGGCCGTGGCCCACTTCTTCCTCGGCGGAGTTCTATCCAAGCAGTATCCGGATACCGCGTTCATCTCGCCCGGGCAGACCCTGATCCTGGTTCCTGCCCTGATTGGCCTTGGCGTTGTCCTGGCCGGTATTTCCTCCTTGCTGACCCTCCGCCGGTACTTGCGGGTTTAGCGTTGCGCAACGATATTGGAGTGCTCATGACACCGAAGGCCCCCCGCTCCCTCCGGCCGTCCGTCCGGCTGCGCCTGGTGGGGCGCCGCAGCCGGATGATCAGCGCCACCCTGGCGCTGGTCCTGGCCGGAACCATGGCGGCCTCGAGCCCGGCGGCATTTGCCGACGATCTTGAGGACCAGCAGGCTGCGCTCCGCGACGAGGCCGCCCGGGTCCAGCACTCCCTGGAATTCGTCGACAGCAAGATCGCCCAGGCTGCGGCCGACCTCGTCCTGTACCAGGGGCAGCTCCCCGCCGCCCAGCAGGCCCTCCTGGACGCCCAGGGACGCGTGGCCGGAGCGGTGCAGGAGGTGGAAGCCCTCGCGGCCCGCGTGGACCTGGCCCAGCAGAACAAGGCAAAAATCACCCAGCAGCTCGAAACGGACAAGCAGAAGATCGCGGACACCCGGAAGCTGATCGGACAGATCGCCACACAGGCGTACAAGTCCGGCGGCGTCCCATCCAACCTGTCGCTGTTCTTCGGCTCGAACCAGGGCGGCAGCCTGACGGACACCATCGACCTCGCGGACCAGGCCCTGCGCAGCCAGAACTCCGCGATGGACAAGCTCACCCAGCAGAACGCCACCAACGTCAACGCGCAGGCGCGGCTGGCCGCCGTCGAGGCTGAAATCCAGGACCTCAAGGCCAAGGCCGACGCCGCGTTGGCGCGGGAAAAGGCCGCCCGGGACGAGGCCGAAGCCAAAAAGGCCGCGGTGGACAAGCTGATCGCCGACACCACCCGCCTCGACGCCGAGCTCCAGGCGGCCAAGCCCGGGATCCAGACCCAGCTTGCCCAGGTCAAGGCCCAGCAGGACGCCGTCGCCGCCGAAATCGTCGAACGTGACCGGAAGCTGCGGGAGGCCTGGGAGGCCGAGCAGCGGCGCATCGCTGAAGCCGCTGCGGCCGCCGCCCGCGCGCGGGGACAGGCCACCCAGCCCTACGTTCCGCCGGCCCAGGGCTCGCCGTCGGCCTTTGGGCTGCAGCACCCGTTCCCGGGCAACATCCCCATCACGTCCGGTTTTGGTTGGCGCGCGACGCCCCCGGGCACCATCGACTTCTACGGTCAGGGCGGCTACATGCACACCGGCATCGACTTCGGAGCCGCCTGCGGCACGCCCGTCTACGCCGCGGCTGCCGGCACCGTCTTCTCGGCCGGCTGGGCCAACGACGGCGGCGGCAACAACGTGAAGATCTCCCACGGCGTCGTCCAGGGCAACTCGCTGACCACGATCTACTACCACAACACGCGTGTGGCCGTCTCGCCCGGCCAGCACGTCAATCAGGGCCAGCTGATCGCCTATTCGGGAACCACGGGCAACTCCACCGGCTGCCACTCGCACTTTGAGACCTGGCTCAACGGCCGGGCCGTGGACCCGATGAACCTGCTCTAAACTGGAAGTACTCCGCGCCACACCGGCCGGAGTGAGCCACCTAGCGATC
>JBKPJW010000343.1:0-1503 GCA_046730875.1 Actinomycetota bacterium
AGAAGCCCGGAGGTGCTCCGGCCATTGTCGAAGCACGCAATCTTGTAAAACTGTTTCCGGGCGTTGTCGCCCTCTCCGGCATGAACTTTGAGCTTCATGCCGGAGAGGTGCACTGCGTTGTCGGCGAAAACGGCGCCGGCAAATCGACGCTAATCAAGACACTCAGCGGGTTTTACACTCCTGACGAAGGCGGCGTCTACGTCGACGGCCATCTCATGCACGCCAGCACCGTGGCATCCAAGGCCGCCGGTATCGCCACCATCTACCAGGAGCACAACCTCGTGCCGGACCTCTCCGTGGCGGAAAACATCCTTCTTGGCAACTGGGGCGGTAAAAAAGGATTCCTCTCCCGGCGCGACATTCGCAAACGTGCCCGGAAAGCCCTCGAACAGGTCGCCCCGCACCTCAACCTCGACACCCCAGCCATGGCCCTGTCCACGGTCGACGGGCAGATGGTCGAAATCGCCCGCGCCATGGCCCAGGACGCCAGGGTCATCATCATGGACGAGCCCACTACCGCCCTGACCGAGCACGACGTCGAGAAACTTTACAAACTGGTCAACGAGCTCCGTGCCAACGGGATGGCCATCCTGTACGTGTCCCACAAGCTGGAGGAAGTCTTCACCCTTGCCGACAAGATCACCGTGATCCGCGAAGGCAAAACCGTCGCGTCCTCCCTCCCGGCGGACCAGCTCGACGCGCGCTCCGTCGTGCAGCTCATGGTCGGCAAGGACGTCGATCTCTATGAGCATATTCCCCGCGAACGCGGCGATCTGGTGCTGGAGGCGCGCGGCCTGAGTCGTGCAGGCGCTTTCGCGGACGTGGATCTTCAGCTCCATGCCGGCGAGATCGTCGGGTTGGCCGGACTCGTGGGCGCCGGCCGTACGGAGGTCGCTCGGTGCATCTACGGAGCGGACAGGGCCGACGCAGGAACCGTCGAGATGAGCGGTCGCAAGCTGCGTCTTAACGGTGCCACAGCGGGGATCGCTGCGGGAATCGCCCTCGTCCCTGAGGAGCGAAAGCTGCAGGCGATCATCCCGATGCTGTCGATCCGGGAAAACACCACGCTGACACTCCTGAAGCAGGTCAGCCGGTGGGGTGTGCTGAAGCTCGGCTATGAAAAGAAAATGGTCGGAAAATACATCAACGAACTTGATGTCAGGACCCCCTCCGCGGAAACTCCGATCCAGTCCCTGTCCGGCGGAAACCAGCAAAAGGTCATCATCGCCCGGTGCCTGGCCAGCAATCCCAAGGTCCTCATCCTGGACGAGCCAACAAAGGGCATCGACATCGGTGCGAAGGCCGAGATCCACCGTCTGATCGAACAGCTTGCCCGTGAAGGGGTGGCTGTGCTCGTGATCTCCAGCGAGCTCCCCGAGCTCCTTGAGCTCTCCGACCGGGTGATGGTCATGCGAGCCGGTCGGGTCGTGGCCGCACTGGACAAGGCCCAAGCAACCAAAGAAAACGTCATCGCTTACGCCGCGGCGTAGGCGGTACCCACCG
>JBKPJW010000344.1:0-1083 GCA_046730875.1 Actinomycetota bacterium
AGCATGACTTTCTTGCCGCGGAGGAGCTCGATGAGGTCCATGGGCACGTGGGAGTTCTGGGATTCCAGCGAGATGATGTCAATGCTGGAGCTCTGAAGCAGCGGGAACGTTTCCTCGTACTGCCGCCACTGTGAGCCGAGAGTCGCCTTCCAGTCGTTATTCGCCTTGATCCCGTAGCCGTAGCAGATATGCACGGCGGTCTCAGCGCGCAGTCCTTCTGCGGCTCTCTCAAGCGCAGCCACTCCCCAATCCTTGACCTCATCGAGGAAGACATTGAACGCGGGCTCGTCGAACTGGATGATGTCAACGCCGGCCGCCTCGAGTTCTTTCGCCTCCTGGTTCAGGATCGTGGCGAACTCCCAGGCCAGCTTCTCGCGGCTCTTGTAGTGGTCATCGTAGAGCGTGTCCACCATCGTCATTGGACCGGGAAGAGTCCATTTGATCGGCCGGTCTGTGGCTGCGCGGAGGAACATTGTGTCTTCCACGAACACCGGCCGCTCGCGGCGCACCGCTCCGACCACGGTCGGCACGCTCGCGTCGTAGCGATCGCGGATGCGCACGGTCTTGCGCTGTTCAAAGTCGACCCCGCTGAGATGCTCGATGAAGGTCGTGACGAAGTGCTGGCGGGTTTGCTCACCGTCGCTGACGATGTCGATGCCGCGTCGGCTCTGTTCGTGGAGCGCGATGCGCAGAGCATCCTGCTTGCCCTCGAGTAGCGCATCTCCCTCCAGCTTCCACGGGGACCAAAGAGTCTCCGGCTGTGCGAGCCACGATGGTTTCGGCAGGCTTCCGACAACGGTGGTGGGCAAAAGTGTGTTCATGATTGACGATTCTCCGTGGGTCAATTGACGAGAGCGGGGTAGTTGGCGGTCCACTGGTCCAACAGATCCTTGTGGGGCGTGATGAAGTGCTCCTCCGTGTACTTCGCCTGCGTGATCGCGAGCTGACTGCGCTCGACCCGGTCGTAAGCGATCTGGGTCCGCGAGTAGTCCTGCTCTCCCAGGCTCGGCTGGTAGACGGGGGCGGCGGCGGAGTTCGCGTTGTAGATCTCCGGGCGGTAGATCTTCTGGAACGTCTCCATGG
>JBKPJW010000345.1:0-12718 GCA_046730875.1 Actinomycetota bacterium
CTCATCAAGAAGTACACGCGTCTGCGCAACACTGCCCGCCAGGCTGAAATTACGCAGGAGCTTTCCGAAATCGTTGCCGGCGCCGACGCGTTGTCCGCGTCCTAGCCAGCACGAGCCCGGATCCAGCTGTACCTGCACCAAAAGATAAACTTAACCCCCACGCCATCTACTGAGTGAAGTGAGAGAGATGACTGCCACTGCTACCGAACACGTAGCCGCAACGTCCGGTGCTACCGGTCGTATTGCACGTGTTATTGGCCCGGTTGTCGACGTCGAATTCCCGGCTGACGCAATCCCCTCGATTTACAACGCACTCACCACCGAGATCACTCTCAACGGTGAGACCCGAACCATCACCTTCGAGACCGCCCTGCACCTGGGCGACAACCTCATCCGTGCCATCTCCCTCCAGGCCACCGACGGACTCGTCCGCGGTACCAACGTGGTAGACACCGGCGGCCCGATCACCGTGCCCGTGGGCGACGGCGTGAAGGGTCACATCTTCAACGTGCTGGGCAAGCCGCTGGACGTTCACGAGTCCGAGATCCAGGCTTCCGATTACTGGCCGATCCACCGCAAGGCTCCCGCCTTCGCGACCCTGGAAGGCTCCACCGAGATGCTGGAGACCGGCATCAAGGTGATCGACCTCCTCACCCCGTACATCAAGGGTGGCAAGATCGGCCTGTTCGGCGGCGCCGGCGTCGGCAAGACCGTGCTGATCCAGGAAATGATCACCCGTGTTGCCCGCAACTTCGGTGGCACCTCGGTGTTCGCCGGTGTGGGCGAGCGTACCCGTGAAGGCAACGACCTCTGGGTCGAAATGGAAGAGGCCGGCGTTCTCAAGGACACCGCCCTTGTCTTCGGCCAGATGGATGAGCCGCCGGGAACGCGTCTGCGCGTAGCCCTGTCCGCCCTGACCATGGCGGAGTACTTCCGCGATGTTCAGAACCAGGACGTGCTGCTCTTCATCGACAACATCTTCCGCTTCACGCAGGCAGGTTCCGAGGTTTCCACCCTCCTCGGCCGCATGCCGTCGGCCGTGGGCTACCAGCCCAACCTGGCTGACGAGATGGGTCTCCTCCAGGAGCGCATCACGTCCACCAAGGGCCACTCCATCACCTCGATGCAGGCCATCTACGTTCCCGCAGATGACTACACCGACCCGGCTCCAGCCACGACCTTCGCACACCTCGACGCGACCACGGAACTTTCCCGTGAAATCGCCTCCCGTGGTCTGTACCCGGCCGTTGACCCGCTGACGTCGACCTCCCGCATCCTGGATCCGCAGTACATCGGACAGGACCACTACAACACGGCCGTCCGCGTCAAGCAGATCCTGCAGAAGAACAAGGAACTTCAGGACATCATCGCCATCCTCGGCGTTGACGAACTCTCTGAAGAAGACAAGATCGTCGTGTCGCGTGCACGCCGCATCCAGCAGTTCCTCTCGCAGAACACCTACACCGCCAAGCAGTTCACCGGCGTCGAAGGCTCCACCGTGTCCATCAAGGACACTGTTGAAGGCTTCACCGCGATCTGCGACGGCGACCTTGACCACGTTGCGGAGCAGGCGTTCTTCAACATCGGCGGTCTGGACGACGTCGAGCGCCAGTGGGCCAAGATCCAGGAACAGACCAAGTAATATGGCTGAGCTTGAGGTTGAGATTGTCGCAGCGGATCACTTCGTGTGGTCCGGAGCGGCCAAGATGGTCAAGGCCCGCACCAGCGATGGTGAAATCGGAATCCTGCCCGGCCACTCGCCCCTGCTGGCGATTCTGGCCGAAGGTGAGCTGGCAATCGAGCCGGTGTCCGGTGACCGCATCGCTGTAGCCGTCGACGGTGGATTCTTCTCCGTCGACAACAACAGGGTGGTTATTGTTGCTGACAACGCCCAAATGGGCGAAGCGGCTACTGCGGGGATCCGCTAGCACGACCTTGATGAACGATATTGGTTTGCCGTTCATCGTCCTGGCAACTGCGTTTGCGTTGCTGGTCTTTACGCTGTGCCTCGCGGGGGTGCGCCGCTTCAATCTGCGGCGCGCCCTCGGCACGGTGGACGCCTCCATTTGCACAGCTGGAAAACGCTGGCAGATGGGGGTTTGTCGTTATCAGGACAACGACCTCGAGTGGTTCCGGCTGGTCTCACTGAGCGTCCGTCCCAAACACACTTTCCGGCGCAGCTCCCTGGAGCTGCTGGGCCGGCGCAAACCCACCGAATCCGAGCTCCTCAAGGTCCAGCCTGACGCTGTGATCGTGGAGCTGCGCTACGAGGGGCAGCAAGTCCTCCTCGCCATGCGCTTTGACGCCTACACGGGGTTGTCCTCCTGGCTTGAGGCCGGACCCGTCATCGGTGTCGGCACCTGGCGCTAGTTCCGGTGGACTCCCTGGATAGCCTCCGCCTGGTCGACGGCCCGGTGGTGTGGCTCGCGTGGGCCGCCGCTGCGGCTGGCCTGGCCCATCTCCTCTGGCACACCGCCTTCCGGCACAGCGGCCGACGCCGCGCCCCCGGTCGGGCCGCCGCCGTAGTGGCCGCCGTGACCCTGCTGGCCGCGCTGCTTGTCGGGGCCGTGCACTGGTTCCTGATCTACGCGGTCTCAGTCTTTCCTGCCGAACTGCCTTGGGAGACGCTCGCCTGGTCCGCTGCCGCCGTCGGCGCGATGCTCTTGTGGGGCATGCGCCTGTTCGGGCTCTGGCACGGCGGATTACACCGCCGGAATCCGTGGCGTACCAGCGCCGCCGCGACGGCCGCCTTTCTGGCCGTCGTGGCGCTGTCCGCCCTCCAGATCAACATCTATTTCGGCCTGAACCACACCGTCGGCGATCTCACCGGAACGGCCGTAGCCAGGATCCAGCCGCTTGAGACCGCGCTGACACGCGCCGCGGGGGACCCGGCCGCAACCCGGCTCGCCGACTGGCGCGCGCCCGCCCACCTTCCCGGCAGCGTCGTCCGCAAGGCGGTCATCCCCGGCACGCTCTCCGGATTCCGGAGCCGGGATGCCTACGTTTATCTGCCGCCGGCCTACCAGAGTTCCCCCCGGCCGGCGCTGCCGGTGCTCGTCCTCTTTGCGGGCCAGCCGGGCAGCCCCGCCGACTGGCTTACCGGCGGGGCGCTCCGCAACCGGCTGGACGGGTTCGCGGCAGAGCACGCCGGCGTGGCCCCTGTGGCAGTGGTGGTCGATCCCAACGGCTCGCCGTCGGGAAACACGCTGTGCATGGACAGCCGCATTGCCCGGGCGGACACTTTCCTTGCCCGGGATGTGCCGGACTGGATCAACCGCACGCTGGACGTCGACCCGGATCCGCGCCAGTGGGCCGCGGGCGGCTTCTCCTTCGGAGGCACCTGCGCCATGCAGATGGTGACCAGGCATCCCGAGGTCTACAGTGCGGCGCTGGCCTTCTCCAGCGAGCAGGAACCGGCCCTCGCGAAAGAGCGCGGGAAGACCGTCGAGGCCTCCTTCGGCGCCGACACCGCTGCCTTCGACCGGCTCACGCCCCTGCGCCTCATGGCGGAACAACGCTTCGACGGCCATAGCGTTTACTTCGCTGCCGGAGACCGTGACCCGGAATTCACCGGCTACATGGACGTGCTCTCAGACGCGGCACGCCGGGCCGGGTTCACGGTCGAAACACACCGGATCGCCGACGCGGGGCACTCCTGGGACGCCGCATCCAACGGCCTGCCCGGCGGCCTGGACTTCCTGGCCCGGCGCTGGGGGATCCCGCAATGAGCCGGACCAGCGCCGAGAGCAGGCGGACGACGGCGGGCCCGCGGCCTGAGGGCCCGCCGCTGCTGGGCGTCTGGCAAGAAGGCGTACGGCGGACGCTGGCGCATTTCCGGGCCGTGCCCTTCACGCTGGCGGTCCTCGCGGCATTCCTTGCGATCGGGGCCGCCACGGGCAGTTTCCTGTCCGGTCCGCCGAGCGCCCTCCTGCCCGTCGCCTCCGTCAGCGCTCCGGCGCTCCGGGCCGGGCACTGGTGGTCGCTGTTCACGTCCCTCTTCTTCGCCACCAACCTGCTGGCCTACCTCGCGGGCTCGCTGATGATCCTGCTGCTCCTGGGCCTGGCCGAACGGCATTTGGGCACGCTGCGGACGGCCGTGTTCTTCTTTGCGGGCCAGTTCGCGGCCGTGACGCTGTTCCTGCTCATCACGCAGCTTGCCCGGTATCTTGGCGACGGCTGGCTTGGCCTCATGGTCAACTCCCGCCTGATCGGCCCGTACGCCGCAGTCCTCGCCGTAGTCCTGGCCGCCAGCGGGCTGCTGCCCACGCTGTGGCAGCGGCGGCTGCGGACCGGCGTCGTGTCCGGGTCCCTGCTGCTGGTGCTCTATGTGGGGCATCCGGAGACGGTAGTGGGCCTTGCCGGAGCGTTGGCCGGCCTGGCCGCCGGATGGTGGATCCAGGATGACCGGGGGACTCTCCACCGGCACCGCTCTACCGGCCGTGAAACGCGCAACCTGCTGGCCCTCGTTGTCGCCATCTTCGCTGTGGGACCGATCCTCACGGCCGCTGTCAGCAGCCCCACCGGGCCGCTTGCCTTGTTGCGCGACGTTGTGCTGAATCCGCTGCCCACGCTGAGCCAGCTGGAGCAAAACTGCGGCGGGAGCGTCGACGTCAGCTGCCTGGAGACCGGCCGGGCCGGGTTCGCCGGTCCGCTGGGCCTGGCCCTGGCGGTGGTCCCGGTGATCCTCCTGTTGATCTGTGCGGACGGCATGCGCCATGGCCGCCGCCTGGCCATGCGGATCGCCATCCTCGTCCAGCTGGGGGTGACGGCCCTGGCCGCCGTCTACCTGGCCCTGTTTGCCCGCATTCCGCACTACCCGAACCGGCCGCACACGGCCGTGATGGGCTCCGGTTTCGTTCACATCCTGCCGCTCGTCGCCGTTCCGCTGCTGCTGGCGGTGCTGCTCTGGCTAAACCGGCGGCAGTTCCGGGTGGAGACCATGCCGCGGGCACGCAGGAACCTTGGTCTGGTGGTCGGCGGCACGTGGCTCGGACTCGCCGGAGCCTACACCGGCGCGTGGCTGGCAGCCGGCGGGATGGACCGCGACGGCGGACCGCAGGGCCTCGCGGCGGAACTCGCCCGGCAATACCTGCCGCTGCCCATCCCGGCCGCCTACAGCAGCCTCTTCCAGAACCGCAACGCCGTCGAGGCCTTTCTGTTCGCTTATGCCGGCATCATTTTCTGGGGTGTGGCCCTGGCTGCCGTCTGGCTGGTCCTGCGGCGGCGGCTGCACGGTACCGGGATGAACAGTACCGATGCCGGCGCCGGCGATAGGGACACGGCCCGCGACCTCATCCGCCAGGGCGGAGATTCGCTGTCCTGGATGGCGCTCTGGGAACCGAACAGGTACTGGTTCACGCCGGACCGGCGCGGCGGGGTGGCCTATCAGCAGCACGGCAACGTGGCTTTGACGCTGGCGGGCCCGATCGGACCCCACGCCCTGCATGAGGAGACCGCGGCGGCCTTCATGCGCTACTGTGCCGAGCACGCCCTGATTCCGTGCTTCTACTCCTGCACGGCCGGGCTCTGGCCGACGCTCCGGGCCCGCGGATTCCGCCGGGTGGCCGTGGCCCAGGAGACGAGGCTTGCCGTGCGCGAACTGGAGTTCAAGGGCAAGGAATGGCAGAACGTCCGCACGGCCCTGAACCGCGCCGCGAAAACCGGCGTCCGCGCCGTGTGGGGGCGCTACAGCGAGTTCCCGGCCCCGCTGCGGGCCCAGCTGAGCGAGGTGTCCGAGGAATGGGCGGCCCAAAAGCACGTTCCGGAAATGGGATTCACGCTCGGCGGCGTCGACGAACTCGACGACGACGAGGTCCTGTGCTGCCTGGCCGTGGACGCCGGGGGACGGGTGCAGGGCGTCACCAGCTGGCTTCCGGTGTACGACGGCGGGCGGCTGGTGAGCTGGACCCTGGACTTCATGCGCCGGCGCGGTGACGCATTCCCCGGCGTCATGGAATTCCTCATCGCCTCCGCCGTGCAGGAGCTCAAGCTCACGGTCGAGGTCATCTCCCTGTCCGGCTCACCGCTGGCGAAGGACCGCGCCGGCGGCGAGGCGCCGGGGCTTAGCGAGAGGCTCGGCGACAGGCTCCGCGATGGGGCCGGAGGCGGTGACGCCAGGAACGCTGGGCAGGGTGCCGCACAGGCTACTGGGCAGGGTGCTGATCCGGGCGGTGAGGCCGGGACGGAGGGTCTGGCCGGAATCCTGGACGTGGTGGGCCGTGCCCTGGAACCCATCTACGGCTTCCGCTCGCTGGCAACTTTCAAGTCGCGATTCAAGCCGGACTATCGCACGCTTTATCTCTATTACCAGGATCCGCTGCAATTGCCGGCGATTGGCCGCGCACTGAGCCGCGCCTATCTTCCCGGGTTATCCGTCCGGCAGAGTGCACGCCTGTTACGCACATTAGTGCGTTAGCGGTCCATCGGGCGATTGCGCGGCCGGCCCTGCCCGGCGTGGATTCGTCAGCCGCGCAAGCGCATTTGCACGGCGGCTTGCACAATTCAGGCCCGTATTCTCGCGGGGCTAAAGCATCGGCCCCGAAATGCCAGCGTCACACGCCAAACGCGGCGCCGTACAACGCAAAATGATCCCCGGCACAAAGGCCGGGGATCATTTTGCTGCCGGAAATGCCCTAGGCACTTCCCGGCGGGAGACTAGACCAGCGTTACGCCGGTAGCCTGGGGGCCCTTGGCGCCCTGGCCGATCTCGAACTGAACGCGCTGGTTCTCGTCGAGGGTCTTGAAGCCGCCGGTCTGGATCTCGGAGTAGTGAACGAAGACATCGCCGTCGGAGTCGTCCGGGGTGATGAAGCCGAAGCCCTTTTCTGCGTTAAACCACTTGACGGTTCCCTGTGCCATTTTGTTCTCCTCATTGTGGATATTGAATAAGTCCGGCGCACTTCGCACCGAACTTGGTCACTCTGCGAGAAGAACCTTGGCAACGGGGCCGGATTCCCGGACCGTGGCGGCAGGAGCTTCACGCTCGCAACATGTCTTGCGAGCATGAAAAACACCTACACAAAGACTCGTATAAGAATTTCATGACACTTGCGTCAGGTCAACGGGCGCACGGAAGAATTGCATAAATTTTGTGCAAAGAACCGTTTAACGCGAACTCGCGGCGGTTGAAAGCCCGTCTCCTGGAGTTCTTAGAAGAGCCTGGATTCGCTGTCGTCAACGCCGCGCATGGCGTCATAGTCCAGCGTCACGCAGTCAATTCCCCGGTCCTTGGCCAGGACTTTGGCCTGCGGTTTGATCTGCTGGGCGGCAAAGATTCCGCGGACGGGGGCCAGCAACGGATCCCGGTTGAGCAGTTCCAGGTACCGGGTGAGCTGTTCGACGCCGTCGATGTCACCCCGGCGCTTGAGCTCGATGGCCACGGTGGCGCCGTCCGCATCCCGGGCCAGGATGTCCACGGGGCCGATCGCGGTGAAGTATTCCCGGCGGATCAGTGAGAACCCGGTGCCGAGCAGCTCGATCTGGGCGGCCAGGAGCCGCTGGAGGTCAGCCTCGACACCGTCCTTGATCAGGCCGGGGTCCTGGCCCAGCTCGTGCGATGTGTCGTGCAGCTGCTCATGGATATTGATGATGAGCCGGTCATCGGTCTTGGCGGACTGAACTGTCCACTGCTCCACCACGCCAACCTCGACGTCGACCTCATCCGGCGAGGAGACCCGTAAGGACGCGGGCGGGCTCATCCAGTTCAGCGGTTTGTAGGACCCGCCGTCGGAATGGACCAGGACGGAGCCGTCGGCCTTGACCAGCAGCAGCCTGGTGGCCAGCGGAAGATGGGCTTTGAGGCGGCCGACGTAATCAACGGAGCAACGGGCTATGACTAAACGCACCCGGTCCACTCTACCGTCTGTGCCGCGGACCCCGGCGCGGACTCCGGTGCCGACCCGGGGCGCCTACCCCCGGGCACAGACCCGGGTTGCAGCTGGGGCAGAATGGAACCATGCCCCGTTCCAACCGACCCCGCCGCGCCGGCTCTGCCAGAACAGGCACCGGTAAGTCAGGCACCGGAAAGCCCGGCTCCGGAAAGGCAAGCGGTACCGGAGCCAGGAACGCTCCGGCTCCCGAACTTGACCTGGAGCGCGCCCGCTCGGGTTTCGCCCGCCGGGAGAGCGCACCGGACGGCGAATGGATGGTCCGCTCCATGACCGCAAGCCGTGCCGAGAAGACCTACATCTGCCCGGGCTGTTCCACTGCCGTCCTGCCGGGCATCGCCCACCTGGTGGTCTGGTCCGAGGACCATCTCTTTGGCGCCGCCGCGGGGCTTGCCGAGCGGCGCCACTGGCACACCAACTGCTGGACGACCCGGACTTATCGGTATCGCTAACCTGCTTCGCTAAGCTGGACAGCATGACTTTTGATCCGTCGTCGTACGTCTTCACCCAGCCGTCCGCGCCCACCGCCATCCGCGCTTCCACCGTCCTCCCGGCCCGCCGCGAGAACGTCGAGCTCCGTACCTCTGACGGACACCGGCTGGTGGGTGAGCTCGCGGTCCCGGAGTCCGGTGAGATCAAGGCGACACTCATCACCCTGCACCCCCTGCCGACGCACGGGGGCTTCATGGATTCACACGTCTACCGCAAGGCCTCCTACCGGCTGCCGGCCCTGGCCGGGATCGCCGTTCTGCGCTTCAACACCCGGGGAACGTCCTCACCGCGGGGAACCAGCGGCGGCGTCTTCGAGGAAGGCATTGGCGAACGTCTCGACGTCGAGGCGGCAGTGCAGTTCGCGGTGGACCGCGGCCTGCCGAACCGCTGGCTTGTGGGCTGGTCCTTCGGCACTGAGCTTGCCCTCATGTACGGCGCCACTGAGCCCGTCGCCTCTGAGGTCGAGGGTGCGATCCTGCTCTCACCGCCGCTGCACCGGGCCACGGACGTGCATTTGAAGGAATGGGCCCAGGCGGGCAAACCGCTGAAGGTCCTGGTCCCCGAGCACGACGACTACCTGCAGCCGGCCGCCGCGGCGGCGAGATTCGCCGCCGTACCGCAGGCCCGGGTGATCGGGGTCGACGGCGCCAAGCACCTGTGGGTGGGGGAAAAGTACGCCGGACGTGTGCTCAACGAGATCGTGGACCAGGTCATCCCCGGCGGTTCTGGAAACGGCAGTTCTGGAAACGGCGGTGCCGGAACCGTGCTGCCGCAGGAGTGGGACGGGCCGGTGGCCACGGCGCACAGCTGAGGAAACAGGCCGCGCAGCCTCAGCTGCGGTAGGTCAGCGGCTGTCCTGGCGGGCGATCAAAATCTCCTTGACCAGCAGCATGACCGCCGCCGCCGTCGGGATGGCGATCAGGGCTCCGAGCACTCCGAGCAGGCTGCCTCCGGCGATGACCGAGATCACGGCCACGGCCCCCGGCACCGCGACGGCCTTCTGCATGATCCGCGGGGAGATGAAGTAGGCCTCGAACTGGAGGTAGGCGAAGTAGCAGATGGCAAAGACAAGCGCCGTCTGCCAACTGGCGGTCAGCGCGACAATCGTCACCAGGAACCCGGCAATCATGCCGCCCACGAGCGGGATGAAGGCGAGCAGGGCCACCACGAACGCCAGCAGCGTGCCGAACGGCACTCCGATAATCGACATCACGATGAAGGCGAAGGTGGCGTTCAGCAGGGCCACGGCGGCCTGGCCGATCACGTAGTTGCCCACCGAGCCCGTGATTTCCTCGGACAGGGCCGCAACCCGCGGCCGGCGTGAGCGCGGCGCGAGCCGGTAGCCCCACTTCTTCATGGCCGGGAGGGCGGCCAGGAAGTACAGGCTCAGGACCAGCACGATCAGTGCGCCGAACAGGCCGTTGGCCACGGTGGAGCCGAAGCCGACAACTCCGCCGAAGATGCCGCCCATGGCTTCCGGGTCGTTGACGAACTTCTCCAGTTCCTGGCCGATGCGGTCCCGGATGCCGAACTGGCTGTCAACGTTCCGGAAGAATTCCGAGTCAATGAAATCCTGGACCCACTTGGGTGCCTGCTGCACAATCTGGGTCACCTGCTGCACCATCGTGGGGATCAGCGTGGCGAAGAACGCGGCGACTGCCACAGCCAGCGTGGAGACGGACAGGAGGATGCCAGCGGCCCGCGGGACATTCCTGCGCTCGAGCCAGCGCACCACCGGGTCCAGCCCAAGGGTGATGAAGAGCGCTGTGATGATCCACAACAGCAGCTGCGTCGTGTTCGAGCCGATCCAGTAGACCAGGAGCGCGGCGCCGACGCCCACCGTGCCCATGAAGCCCATGTACAGGGGGTGCTGGGCGGACATCCGGGGGCCGGGACTGCCGAAGGGGGCCTCGGACTCTTCCCCGGGCGCGACCTCCTGTTCAGGCGGCATTTCGAAGCGAATTCTCGGCTGGGCTCCCGGCAGGGGCTGACGCAAACGCCGGGCCACGGACAACAGGACGTTTGCAGCGGCAATCCGCGGGCGGGAGGTTGTTGGCCCGGGGCCGGAGCCGGTTGGCAGCGGGACGCGTTCCTGACTGCCGGATTCCTTGATTTCTTCTTGCCCGGCGGAGGACGGATCCGTATGTTCGGTCACTGCGTTGAATGCCCTTAATTCTCTGCGTCGCCACTGCGGCGGCACGGGTGTGATGATCACCGCAAACACTATCAGCAGGCTTGTCAGATCAAGGGCGGGGCACCGGTTCGGGCACCCGAAATAGGGGTGAACGGCGCCGCCGATCTGACTCGCGGGTAACAAAATGGTTACTATTGAAGCTAAGTGTCCGCTGATGATAGGTAGTATTTTGCGTTTCAAGACTGCAGTCGCCCTGGTGCTGCTCGGGCTCCTGACACTGCTGGCTGGAATAGGCCAGAAGACTTTCTGGGCCCCACCGGAGACGATCACCGCCACCGCTCCGGCCGGAACTGCCGCGCCGCTGACCGTCTTCGACGAGAAGCTGAGGACGCTGCAGCCCGGCACCGTGACGATCAACGTCAAGGGCGAGGGCAGCTTCATGCTGGCCGCGGGCCGGCCGGACGACGTCGACGCCTGGGTGGCCAAGACAGCGCACAACACAGTTGCCGGTGTCTCGGACGACGGCAAGACGCTGCAGCTGACGCATACCGAAGGCGAAGCGACGGCGCCGTCGCCCGCCGGATCAGATCTCTGGGTCACCACCGAGAACGCCAGCGGCGAAATGAACTACGCCTGGGACGCCCCGGCCGACGGCGAGTGGTCCCTCCTCCTCGCCGCGGACGGCACCAAGCCCGCCCCGAGCTCCATCACCATGACCTTCCCGAATGACACCTCCACGCCGTGGGCGATTCCGTTCATGGTGCTCGGCGGACTGCTGATCATCGCCGGCGGAGCACTGCTGGTCCTCAAGCCCAAATCCGGAAACCGGACGGGCACCCCGACAAACGGCAGTGGCGGCAACCCGTTCGCGCGGCGCACACAGGCCAAGGCCGAGGGCCGCCGCGCCGGTAAAGATTCGGCTGCGGATAAAGAGTCGACTGTGGGAACCCCGAAGCCGACCGACCCGCCCGCTTCCGGGAAGACCGCACCTGAGCCCGCCGCCCCGGAGAAGACCGCACCCGAACGCAACAGGAGCGCCGGCACCGGGCGCCGTTCAGGCCTCGTCGTGGCCGTGTTGACGGCTGCCGCGGTCGCCGGAACATCGGTGGCCGCCCAGGCGAGCCAGACCCCCGCGCCGTCGCCGAGTGCACCGGCAGCCAGTGCCCCCGCAACCAGCAGCGCAGCCACCCCCGCCGAGGGGCAGGCCGGCGATGCGCCGGTGCTGCTGGACGCCCAGTTCCGCCGCGTCCTTGAACAGGTTGCCAGTGCCGTAGATGCCGGCGATGCGGCCAAGAACGCCGCCCAGCTGCAGCCGCGCGTGGCGAAGTCCGAGCTCGAGGTGCGTACCCAGAACTACAAGATCCGCTCGCAGGTGGGCGCCTACGAGGCCCGCATGCCGGTCCGTTCCACGAAGCTGCTGACCACGGTGGTCACCAACAAGCGCAACTGGCCCCGCTCCGTGATGGCCGTAACGCAGGGCGAAGGCAACGTCGTGCCGCAGCTGCTGACCCTGACCCAGACCTCGCCGCGGGAGAACTACAAGCTCGTCAGCACCACGCCGCTTCAGCCGGGGGCGACGTTCCCGGCGATCGGACGGGCCGGCACGGAGACACTCGCGCCGGCTGACAAGACCGGGCTGCTGTACAGCGGCGAGGAAGCGCTCGCCGGTCTCGGCGACCGCCTGACCACCGCGGACTCCGCCTTCAAGGACAAGCTCGTCGAGGGCCAGTCCTCCCCGTACATCGCCGATACCCTCGCGTACCAGGCCGACGTCGTCAGTTCCGGCGTCAACGGCACGTTCGCCTTCACCCACAAGGTGGCCCCCGAGAACACCGTCGTGTTCCGCACCGCCGACGGCGGCGCGCTGGTCCTCGGCCGACTGAACTTCGCGTTCGACGGCACCCCGAAGGCCGCGGGGGACAAGCTTGCCATCGGCGACGACGCGGCTGCCCTGGCCGGCGGCAAGGAGACCAGCACCGGAATGGTGCTGAACTTCGCCGAGTCGGTGGCGGTCTACATCCCGCCGGCAGGTTCCCAGGATCCGATGAAGCTTGTGGCCGCCACCCGCGGCCTGGTCGGGGCCGGCTTCAAGTAGGCTGCACCGGCGGGCGGGGGTGGCGCCGGGCGGGACTTCAATGGCTAGAGTGGAGCTATGACAACGCCAGCTTCCCGACCGGTCCCGCCAGTTGCCTCCAGCCCGCTGAAC
>JBKPJW010000346.1:0-11764 GCA_046730875.1 Actinomycetota bacterium
GTTGTCCGCCACGCGCGTTGTGCCGCCGTTTCTTCTTGGGTGAGCTGCCGGGGTCTTCTTGCAAAAACTTTATTACTTATCCCGGGCCGGTGAGCAGTGGAACGATTCCCGCCACCGCGGCCCGGCCTGCACGATTGGCGCCGATGGTGGACGACGACGGCCCGTACCCCACCAGGTGGACCCGCGGCTCGGCCGCGACCCGGGTGCCGTCCATCGCAATGCCGCCGCCGGGTCCGCGCAGGTGCAGCGGGGCCAGATGTTCGAGTTCGGCCCGGAAACCCGTTGCCCACAGGATTACCCCGGCGGCCAGGAAGCTGCCGTCAGCCATCCGGACGCCCTCGGGCTCGATCGCGGTGAACATCGGGTGCCGGTCCAGGACCCCGCGAGCTGCCGCGGCGCGCAGGGCCGGGGTCCGGATCAGGCCCGTCACCGAGACGACGCTTTGTGGCGGGAGGCCCTGCCGCACCCGCTCCTCGACCAGGGCGACGGCGTCGTGGCCCGCCTGCCGGTCGAAGGCAGCCTCACGCCAGAGCGGTTCCCGGCGGGTAAACCAGGTGGTGCTGGTGACCCGGGAGATCTCGTCCAGCAGCCCCACGGCCGAGATCCCGCCGCCGACCACAAGAACGTGCAGGCCGCGGAATTCGTCGGCGGAAACGTAGTCGGCGACGTGCAATTGGCGGCCGCGGAAGCTGGCCTGGCCCGGATAGATGGGCCAGAACGGCCGCGTCCAGGTGCCGGTCGCGTTGATGACGGCGCGGGCAGACCACCCTCCGCGAGTGGTGGCGATGTGCAGCCGCCCGGCGGGGTTCCCGTCCTCCCGGCGGATTGACTGCACTTTCACGGGCCGCTCAATCGCGAGGCCGAGATCGTGTTCGTACCCGGCGAAATAGCGGGTGAGGAAGCTGGAGCTGGCCTCGGCAGGATCCACGGCGGGCTGCGGGATGCCGGGAAGGTCGCTGATGCCGTTCACCGTGGCCATGAGAAGGCTTTTCCAGCGGTGCCGCCAGGCCCCGCCGGGGCCGTCCTCGGCGTCGAGCACGATGTAGGTGCCCGCGGGTTGGCCGTCTCCGGCGGACTGTGCAGGGATGGCAGGAGCGGCGGCAGCGGCGCTGGCGGAGACAAAGCCGCGGCGCTGCAGGTGGTAGGCCGCCGACAGTCCCGCCTGCCCGGCGCCGACCACCACGACGTCCGCCGAGCGCACCATGTCCGCGGGAATGGTCCGGTCCCCCGTCAGATCTTCTTGACGACGCTGGACTTGAGCTGCATGGGCCCCACGCCGTCGACTTTGCAGTCGATGTCGTGCTCGCCGACGCCATTGACCAGGCGGATGCCGCGAACCTTGGTGCCGACCTTGATGACAGTGGAACTGCCCTTGATCTTCAGGTCCTTGACCACCGTGACCGTGTCGCCGTCGGCGAGAACGTTGCCTACCGCGTCCTTAACGACGGCGGCCGCGTCTGTCGCTGTGTCTTTGCCGGCGGCCGCGTCAGTCTCCGCGGACGGGGACCATTCGTGCGCGCACTCGGGGCAGACCAGCAGCGCCCCCATTTCGTAGGTGTATTCGCTGGAGCATTCGGGGCACGGGGGCAGGGAGTCGTTCACGCGTCCAAGTTTAGTCGCCACTGTTGCTCGCATTTTGAGTCCACCGTATTGTCCGCCTCCGGCGGGGCGCCCTGGGACCCCCCTGCTTAGAAGGGGTTTAGCAGCCGGTCCACGAACTGCCGCGTGCGTTCCTCCCGCGGGTCCCGCAGCACGGTGTCGGGGTGGCCGCGTTCGACCACCACGCCGCCGTCCATGAAGATGACCTCGTCGGCCACCTGACGGGCGAACGCCAGCTCGTGCGTGACCACCACCATGGTCCAGCCCTCGTCCGCGAGTTCCTTGATGACAGTCAGGACCTCGCCCACGAGTTCCGGGTCCAGCGCCGAGGTCGGCTCGTCGAAGAGCAGCAGTTGCGGGCGCAGGGCAAGGGCACGCACAATGCCGACACGCTGCTGCTGGCCGCCGGAGAGCTCAAAGGGATAGCTGTCTTCCTTGCCGGTCAGGCCGACGCGGGCCAGCAGCTCCTTGGCCGCCTGGATCGCCTCAGCCTTGGGCCGCTTCTGCACCTGGACCGGGCCTTCGATCACATTCTCCAGGACAGTCTTGTGCGGGAAGAGGTTGTAGTGCTGGAACACCATGGCGCTGCGGTCCCGCAAGGCGAGCACCTGCTTTTTCGCCACCGGAGTGGAGAAGTCGACCGTCAGTTGCCCCGCGAACTCAGCGACGCCGGCGTCGGGCATTTCGAGCCCGTTCAGGCACCGCAGGACCGTCGTCTTGCCTGATCCGGACGGCCCGATCAGCGTGACCACTTCGCCGCGGCGGACCTCAAGGTCGATGGACTTCAGCACTTCGTGCTGGCCAAACGACTTGCGCAGACCTCTCACGGTCAGCAGTGGCGCATCCGGGCCAACGGCGTCCGGTAATGCGGCACCCGGCCCCAAGGGTTGAACAGACGGGGGTTGAGCAGACGGGGGTTCGCTCGGCGGGAGCTCAGTGGGCGACATAGCGGTCCAATCTCTTCTCCAAGGCGGACTGTCCGCTGGCGAGGACGCCGCAGATGATCCAGTAGATTACTGCCGCCTCCAGATAAAGCAGCATGAATTCCTGGCTGAAGGCCGCCACCTGCTGCGCTACGCGGAACAGTTCGGTGACGAGGATCAGCGACGCCAGCGAGGTGTCTTTGACCAGGCTGATGAAGGTGTTGGACAGCGGCGGGACCGAGACCCGCGCGGCCTGCGGCAGGATGATCCGCACCAGGGTCTGGTGGCGGGACATCCCGATGGTGTGGCCGGCCTCCCACTGCCCCTTGGGTACGGACAGGATGGCCGCGCGGATGACCTCCGCGGCATACCCGCCCACGTTCAGGGAGAACGCGATGATGGCGCTGGGCCAGGGGCTGATGGTGATTCCGACGGACGGCAGTCCGTAGAAAATGACAAACAGCTGGACCAGGAGCGGGGTTCCGCGGATGACGGAAATGTAAGTCCGCGCCGCCGCGGACACCACGCGATTGCGGCTGAGCCGCATCAGGGCGACCAATAGGGCCAGCAGGAGGCCCAGGCTGAACGAGGCCAGCGCCAAGGGAATAGTGCCGGTGATCGCGCCCGCCAGGAGCGGGCCCAGCGATGACCACACGAGTTCCCAGTTGATGTTCATGCCCGGACGCGGCGTTTCTCGGCGGTTTTCACAGGCCTACTTCGAGACGTCGGCGTCGAAGTACTTCTGCGAAATCTTCGTCAGGGTGCCGTCGGCGGCCAGCTCTTCGAGGGCCTTGTTGATGGCATCGGTCAGGCTGGTCGACCCCTTGCGCATGGCGAAGGCGCTCAGCGACTTGTCGGTGGTCTCGGCGGCAATCTTGATGGCCGTGTCGTGGTCAGTTTTCTGGTAGTCCAGGTAGGTCAGCTTGTCGTTGATGGTTGCATCGACACGGCCCTGCTTGAGCAGCGTGATCGCCTGCGCCCATCCCTCCACAGCCTCGACATTGGCGCCGCTCTGCTGCGCCAATTTGTACCAGTTGCTCGTCAGGGACTGCGCCGTGGTCTTGCCCTTCAGGCTGTCGAAGGACGTGATGTCGCTGTTGTCCGACTTGGTGACGATTACGCCAGTGCTCACGGTGTACGGAGTGGAGAAATCGTACTTCGCCTTGCGTTCGTCCGTGATGGACACCTGGTTGGCGACGACGTCGAACCGTTTGGCGTCAAGGCCGGCGAAGATCGCGTCGAACTGGGTTTCCTGGAAAGCCGGCTTGACGCCAAGCTTGCCTGCGACGGCGTTGATGATTTCCACGTCATAGCCGGTCAGCTCGCCGCTGCCGTCGGCGTGGAAAGTGAACGGCTTGTAGGTGCCTTCCGTGCCGACCTTGAGCACGCCCGCGCTCTTGACGTCGCTCAGGGAGGTGTCCGCTCCGGCTGCCGGCGCGGAGCTGGCCGGCGTGGTGGACGCGGAGCCGCAGCCCGCCAGGGCGAGTCCTGCTGCTGCAATGAGGCCGATAACGGAAAGTCGTGTGCGCTTCATGATGGTCCTTCGTCAGGGAGCCGAAAATGGCCTTCCGGCTGAGCCGCATGGCGGCCGTCTCCTAGCGACGATAGCAAGGTCCAGCTCGGGGTGGAGTGATTAAATGACAGTTTGTGACGTGCGGACATGAGACAGTCTTGACGGATGCGCCCGTCGTGGCGGCGCAGGATTGCTGAGGGTGCAAAAAAGGGAACCACCGTCTCCGGTGGTTCCCTTCGTTGGTGGAGCTGAGGGGACTCGAACCCCTGACCCCCTGCATGCCATGCAGGTGCGCTACCAGCTGCGCCACAGCCCCTCATTTGCCCGGGAATCCGTGATCCCTGAAGCAACCTGAATAGCCTAAACCACAAATCGCATTCGCGCTAATCGGTACGCCGTCCCGACATCCTTGATTGGCGGGAGCATCGCCGGGACCGCGACTGAGCGCTTTGCGTCCCGATGCGTCTCGATGCGCCGGGCATCAGCGCGTGTTTTGGGCAGAAAAAAATCCGCCGGAATCTTTCGATTCCGGCGGATAATCCGGTGGAGCTGAGGGGACTCGAACCCCTGACCCCCTGCATGCCATGCAGGTGCGCTACCAGCTGCGCCACAGCCCCGAATTTTCGCTGCTCCGACCCCGTCCGCAGACGCGTAAAGTTCCGGATCTTTGTCCGGATCTCTCCGAAGCAACTCAAATATCTTAGAACAGTCCGTTCGAAAATTCCAAATCGGGCATATTCGCCCGGCCGGCCCGGCCGGGCGCGGGTTGCTACTCCGTGTCCGTGCCGGCGGTGGCCTTGGCGGACGCGTCGTCGCCGAGCTGGAGATCGACGACGGGGCAGTCCTTCCACAGACGCTCGAGGGCATAGAAGACGCGGTCTTCCTCATGCTGGACGTGGATAACGACGTTCGAGTAGTCCAGCAGCACCCAGCGTCCGCCGGAGCGGCCTTCGCGGCGGACGGGCTTCTGGTCAAACTTGGCGAGCTCGTCCTCGATGCCGTCCACGATCGCGTTGACCTGGCGTTCGCTCGGCGCGGACGCGATCAGGAAGACGTCGGCCAGGGCCAGGCGTTCGCTGACGTCGAGGGCCACGATGTCGTCGGCGAGCTTCTCCGAGGCAGCGCGGGCTGCGTGGCGGGCGGTGGTGATGGATGAATCGGTTGCAGTCACGGGACTCCTTGTAGTGATGAAAATTAATGGTGTTGAAAAGTTCCTGGAAAGAAAATTCTGCGATGAATCTTTGCTCTCAAATGCTTGCCCGGAAGCCGAACGGGAAGGCCGTCCGATGAACGCTGCGGCGGGAAACGGGGCAGAGAGCCCGGGGGCCATTCCATGGTGCGGCGCACGGTCGGCGGTCCAGGCCTAGCGGGCCAGCCCGGTGACGATCAGCGTGATGCCGGCGATGAGGGCAATGACCCCCAGGGCCAGGACGCCGAGCTGAAGCAGACGCAGGCGCCGGGCCCGGCCAAGGCCGGCAGTGGCCGCATCCAGGGGTTCCAGCCCGTGAGCGGAGTTCGCGGCCACGGGCTCCCCGCCGACGAGTCCCTCGCGGGCCTCGCCCGCGGCATTTGCCGCGGCCCTTACCGGCCGACCGGTTCCGGCCTGGGCGGCTGCTTCTGCCCGGGCCAGGACCCCGCCCCGGCCGGCAGCCGGATCAGTTGCCCTCTGGCGGGACAGCCCGGGTCGCCGCAGGCCGGCTTTCCGTGGCGCGTCCACCCGGGGACCCGGATTGGTGACGACCGGGACGTAGGACGTGGCAGGGCGCTTCATGACGGGCCGCTCCACGCCGGGAACCTTCTCAAACTCCAGGGGGGTGACCATGGCCAGGTTGCTGACCGTGGCGGGGTCGTTGCGCGGCGCTGCCGGCTGGCTGTTCTGTTCCGCGAGCTTCTGCTTGGCAGCGGCCCGGCGGTTCAGCACGGCCGCGCGTTCGGCCAGGGCGATCTGCTCGGCCAGAACGGACGGATCCACAGCGTCGGGATCCGTCGCCGTGATGTGCTCCATCTTGGCCATCTGGTTCTTGGCCTGCTCCGCGAGGAGTTCCCGCGCGGCCAGCGCCTGCTCCACGGTCATCCCCCCGGGCGTCTTGCCGCCAGGCCCGACGCCGTCGCCAGCGACCGCGGGCCCCTTGGCTGCCGGGGCGTTGGGCCCGGTCGGGGCGGCGGACCCGGATGCGGCAGTGCCCTTGGCAGCGTCCTTCCGGGCGGCGTCCTTCTGGACAGCATCCTTCTGGGCAGCGTCCTTCTGGGCAGTGCCCGGGACAGCGCCGTTCTGGCCGCCATCGTCCTGGACAGTGCCCTTGGCAGCGTCCTTCTGGGCAGCGTCCTTCGGCGCGGCAGCCTTCGCGGCTGGAACCACCGGGGTGGCCCGCGTCCGCGGCGAAACCGGGACGATGGTGTTGGCCTGCGTGGCGGGTGCGGTTTCGGCCGCGAGCTGAAGCAGCCGCAGCTGGCGCCGTGTGGGCTCCCCTCCCCCGGCCAGGTGCCCTTCCTTCTCAGCCAGTTCCTTGATGGTGCGCAGCGCGGCACGGTCCCGGGCACGGACCTGCGAGGACCGCTCCGCGGCGCCACGCACGGAATCCACGGGAACGTCGGCTACGCGACGGCTCCGGCCGGTGATTTCGGCTTCGGTCGGCTCGCCCGGTCCCGCAGTGTCCAGGCGTTCATCTCGGGCCTGCCGCAATTCGCGGCGGCTGCGGATGGGAGGCTGTTCCTGACTCATGGCAAACTCATTCAGTGCTGGCTGGTTGGGTTATCTCGAAGGCCGGATCGTGCTGAGCGGGGCCATGCCCGGCCCCGCGGTTTCCGGCGCTGTTGGCTGCAGCATGTTCCGCGTCGAGGCGGCGCGCGTCGGGACTGGAGTGGTACAGGCCGTACTTTGCGATGTACTGGACCACGCCGTCCGGAACGAGGTACCAGACCGGATTCCCCTCGGCCACCCGCGTGCGGCAGTCGGTGGAGGAGATGGCCATGGCCGGGACCTCCAGGAGGCTGACGTCTTTGCGGCCCATGCCGTCCAGGACGTGGCCGGGGCGGGTTACACCCACGAAGTGCGCGAGCGACCAGAGCTCATCAATGTCTTTCCAGGACAAAATCTGGGCCAGGGCGTCCGCGCCGGTAATGAAGAACAGATCGGCATCCGGGCGCAGGGTGTGCAGGTCGCGCAGGGTGTCGATCGTGTACGTCGGTCCCGGCCGGTCCACGTCCACCCTGCTCACGGTGAAGCGGGGGTTGGAGGCCGTGGCGATGACTGTCATGAGATACCGGTGCTCGGGCTCGCTGACTTTCTTGGCCATCTTCTGCCAGGGCTGCCCGGTGGGCACAAAAACGACTTCGTCGAGGTCGAACTTGGCCGCGACCTCACTGGCCGCGACAAGGTGTCCGTGATGGATCGGATCAAACGTGCCGCCCATCACACCGAGACGCAGGCGGCGCTGGGCGCCGCCCTGCCTCATGGTGGCGGAAATATTAGTGACCTTGGCCGTGATCGTGCTTGTTCGGGTGCTGGCGGTGCGGATCCGAGTGCTCCTCGACGGCCACGTGGCGCCTGCCCAGGTTGGAGTAGGACAGCGTGATCAACAGGAGGAGCACGAGGATTGCGAACATGGAGCCGCCAATGACAAACGGCGGTGCAATGAGCGGCGCGAGTTCCTCGTGGCCTGATTCGCCGACGGCGGCGACGAAAGTGGCGATCTGCTGCGACAGCATGTTCTCCCCTAGTGAGTTCAAAATTTGACGACGGCGGAGGTGTCCGCCGTTCCGGTCTTCCGTTCCATGTTACAGCGTTGCTAGCCCCGGATCTGGCCCTCGCCCTGCACGATCCACTTGGTAGTGGTCAGCTCGGTCAGTCCCATGGGGCCGCGGGCATGCAGTTTTTGGGTGGAAATCCCCACCTCGGCGCCGAGGCCGAGCTCGCCGCCGTCGGTGAAGCGGGTGGAGGCGTTCACGATCACCGCTGCCGAATCGATTTCGGCGATGAACCGCTCGGCGTTGCCGAGGTCGTTGGTCAGGATCGCTTCGGTGTGGCCGGTGGACCATTTGCGGATGTGCCTGACGGCCTCGTCCAGGCTGTCCACCATGGCCACCGCCAGGTCCAGGTCCATGTATTCGGTGGCCCAGTCCTCGTCGGTCGCCGGCACGGATTCGATGGACGCCGGCAGGGCGGCGCGGATGCGCTGGTCGGCGTGCAGTGTGACCCCGGCTGCCCGCAGTGCGGCGGCGACGGCGGGCAGGACAGTGGACTTGGAGTGCACCAGGAGCGTCTCGACCGTGTTGCAGACGCTGGGCCGCTGGGTTTTGGCGTTGAGGAGGATGTCCACGGCCATTTCCTCGCTGGCCGAAGCGTCCAGGAAGATGTGGACGTTCCCCTCACCGGTCTCGATGACCGGCACGGACGAGTTCGTCACAACGGTCTGGATCAGGTCCCGCCCGCCGCGGGGAATGAGGACGTCCACGTGGCCGCGCGCCCGCATGAGGGCGTTCGCGCCGTCGCGGCCGTACTGGTCCACGGTCTGGACGGCATCGGCGGGCAGGCCCACCGATTCCAAGGCATCCCGGAGGATGGTGACGAGGGCGGCATTGGTGGCAGCGGCGGCGGATCCGCCGCGCAGGATTACGGCGTTTCCGCTCTTGAGGGCCAGGCCGGCGATGTCGACGGTGACATTGGGGCGGGCCTCATAGATCGCCGCCACCACGCCCATCGGCACGTTGATCTGGCGAAGGCGCAGACCGTTGGGGAGGGTCTGGCCCCGCACCACGTTTCCGACGGGATCGGGCAGGGTGGCGAGGTTTTCCAGCGCCGCGGCGAGGGCCGTGATGCGCGACTCGGTCAGGGTCAGGCGGTCCAGCATGGCCGCGCTGGTGCCGGCGGCCCGGCCGGCGGCCACGTCCTTGGCGTTGGCTGCCTGGATGTGGCGCCTGTGTTCGTGCAGCGCCTTCCCGATGGCCCGCAGGCCGCGGTCCTTCCAGGCCCGGTTCGCATGCGCCATCTTCCGGGCAGCCTGTCGGGAGCGGTCAGCGATCGCGTGGACGGCAGCTTCGACGTCGGTGGTTCCCGACGGTTCCGGCTCCGCGCCGAAACCCCGGGCGGGCACGGCGTTCCCTACCGGAACGGTGCCGGCAGGGAGAGTGTCGGCGGGAACGGCAGCGGGCACGGCGGCGGAAGTCAGGGCCTCAGTCATGCTTCCAGTTTAGGCGTGCAGGGGACCTAGACCAGCACCAGGTCGTCAACATGAACAACTTCGCGGTCATAGCCGCGCCCCAGCGCCTTACCCAGCTCCCGTGTGGAGCGTCCGAGCATTTGCGGCAGCTCGGCTGCGGAATAGTTCACCAGCCCGCGCGCAATAACGGTGTTGTCGGTCGAGACCATCTCCACGGCGTCGCCGGCCTCGAACTCGCCTTTCACCGCGGCGATCCCGGCCGGCAGCAGCGAGGTGCGGCGGTCTCGGACGGCCATCACAGCGCCGTCGTCGAGCACCAGCGTGCCCCGG
Organism: Actinomycetota bacterium; assembly: GCA_046730875.1. Taxonomy (GTDB): domain Bacteria; phylum Actinomycetota; class Actinomycetes; order Actinomycetales; family Micrococcaceae; genus Arthrobacter. The sequence goes on from JBKPJW010000346.1 coordinate 9,525, forward strand.
ACGGACGCCAGGTGGGCGAGCCACAGCAGCCGGATCGGCTTGCGCGCGCCGTTGACGGAGAACCACGTTCCCACGTCCTCCCCCGCCAGTGCGGCTGCCGCATTGGGCGTGGAGGTCACGAGGGCGTGGATGCCGGAACCAGCCGCGATGCTGGCGGCTTCGACCTTGGTGACCATGCCGCCCGTGCCCACGCCGGCCTTGCCGGAGCTCCCGATCGATACGCCGTCGAGGTCGTGGGGGCCGGAAACGTGCGGGATCCTCCTGGCACCGTGCGAGGGCGGGCCGTCGTACAGGGAGTCGACGTCGGAGAGCAGCACCAGCGCGTCGGCCCGGACCAGGTGGGCCACGAGCGCGGCCAGGCGGTCGTTGTCGCCAAACCGGATCTCGTGGGTGGCCACGGTGTCGTTTTCATTGACCACGGGGACCACGCCGAGGTTCAGCAGCCGGTCCAGCGCGCGGAACGCGTTGGTGTGCTGGCTGCGGCGCATGAAGTCATCCGCGGTCAGAAGCACCTGGCTGACCGTCACCCCATGCGCCCCGAAAGCGTGGGTGTACCGGGCCATCAGCAGGCCCTGGCCCACGCTGGCGGCGGCCTGCTGGGTGGCGAGGTCGCGGGGACGCTTGGCGAGTCCCAGCGGGGCGAGGCCGGCGGCGATCGCGCCGGAGGACACCAGGATGATTTCCGTGCCCGCGTTGCGCTTGTGCGCCAGCGCGTCGGCAAGGCCGGTCAGGGCCTCCTCCGAGATTCCGCCCTTGATGGACGTCAGCGAGGACGAGCCCACTTTCACCACGATCCGGCGGGCTCCGGACAGCGCGGCGCGGTCGGGGACCGAGGGTGTGCGGGTTTTGAGCGGCTGCGACCGGTGCTCGACGACGGTCTTACTCGTCATCGGCTTCGCCCAGCCCACTCTCCTTGAGGGGCTGCCGGGCACGCCGGCCGCTGACGGATTCGGTCCAGATGCCGGCCTTGCGTTCGGCTTCGAGCTCGGCGCGGGCGGCTGCCTTGGCGTCGCGGCGCTCCTGCTGTTCGTCACGCTTCTGGCCACGCGTCGGGCGGTCGCCGATGTCGGCGAAGCGCACGTCGGTGCCGCGCGGGGAGGCGAGCAGTTCGGCACCGGCCATCATGGTCGGCTCCCAGTCGAAGACGACGCCGTCGTCCTCGCCGATGACCACGGTGTCGCCCGGTGTGGCGCCCTGCTTGAAGAGTTCGTTTTCGACGCCAAGCTTTGCCAGGCGGTCCGCGAGGTAGCCGATCGCTTCCTCGTTGGTAAAGTCGGTCTGCTTGACCCAGCGCACCGGCTTGTCGCCGAGGACGCGGAAGAGCGGCTCGAGGTTCTTCTCTTCACGGCGGATCGTGAAGCCGGTTTCGTTGACGGCGCGGGGACGCAGCACGGGGGCGTGGACCTTCGGCGGGGTCGCTGCCACGGCGTCGCGGGCGGCCTGGACGATTTCGGCCATGGCGAAGCCGAGCTGGCGGAGGCCCTCGTGGCTGGTCGCGGAGATCTCGAAGACCCGGTAGCCGCGGGATTCCAGTTCCGGGCGGACGAACTCGGCCATGTCCTTGCCGTCTGGCAGGTCCACCTTGTTCAGGGCCACCAGGCGGGGCCGGTGGTTGAGCGGAACCACTTCGCCGTCGGAGCCGCTGTAGCTCATGTCCACGGCGTACTTCTCCAGCTCGGCCTCGATGATGGCGAGGTCGGAGAGCGGATCGCGGTCTGATTCAAGAGTGCCGCAGTCCAGCACGTGGACCAGGGCCGCGCAGCGCTCGACGTGGCGCAGGAAGTGGTGGCCGAGGCCCTTGCCCTCGCTGGCGCCCTCGATCAGGCCGGGGACGTCGGCGATGGTGAAGCGGACCTCACCGGCCTGGACGACGCCCAGGTTGGGAATGAGGGTGGTGAAGGGATAGTCGGCGATCTTGGGGCGCGCGGCGGACATGGCGGCAATGAGGCTGGACTTGCCGGCGGAGGGAAAGCCGACGAGCGCGATGTCAGCGATGGACTTCAGCTCCAGGACGATGTCGCTGGATTCGCCTTCGATGCCGAGCAGCGCGAACCCGGGAGCGCGGCGCTTCTGCGAGGACAGGGAGGCGTTACCGAGGCCGCCGATGCCGCCGGCGGCGGCGATGTATTCGTCACCTTCGGCCACGAGGTCGGCGATGACTTCGCCGGACTTGGATTTCACCACGGTACCCACGGGCACCGGAAGGATCAGGGTTTCGCCGTTCTTGCCGCCGCGCCAGT
>JBKPJW010000347.1:0-7232 GCA_046730875.1 Actinomycetota bacterium
GCAGCCAGCTTCTCGGCGGCAGCGGACTCCACAGCGGAGTAAACGTCGTCCTGGTAGTCAAGGAAGACCGGGAACTCGACGGTCGGCTTGGCGGCGCGTGCTGCCAGGTCGGCCTGGGCTTCGCAGAGGGCCTTGATGAACGGCTTGGCAGCCTCGAGGCCTTCGGAAACAACCTCTTCGGTCGGGGCGGTGGCGCCCTGTTCCTTGATGAGGTTCCAGGAGTTGTCGGTGGCTTCGGCTTCAACCATCATGATGGCGACGTCGTCACCGGCGATGCGGCCGGCAACGACCATGTTGAAGACAGCGTTCTCCAGCTGGGAGTGCTTCGGGAAAGCAACCCACTGAGAGCCGTTCTCGTCGGCGACGAGGGCAACGCGGACGCCGCCGATCGGACCGGAGAAAGGCAGGCCGGAGAGCTGGGTGGACATCGAGGACGCGTTGATCGCGACGACGTCGTAGAGCTCGTCCGGGTTGATGGACAGCACGGTGACGACGATCTGGACCTCGTTGCGCAGGCCCTTGACGAACGCGGGACGCAGCGGGCGGTCCATGAGGCGGCAGGCCAGGATGGCTTCCGTGGAGGGACGGCCTTCGCGGCGGAAGAACGAGCCCGGGATGCGGCCGGCGGCGTACATGCGCTCTTCGACATCCACGGTCAGCGGGAAGAAGTCGAAGCCTTCACGCGGGTGCTTGCCAGCGGTGGTGGCGGACAGCAGTGCGGTCTCTTCATCGATGTAGACCATCGCTGCGCCGGCTGCCTGCTTGGCAAGGCGGCCGGTTTCAAAGCGGATTACACGCTTGCCGAAGCGGCCATTGTCAATGACTGCTTCTGAGAACTGGATTTCGGGACCCTCCATAGAGAGTCACCTCCGTTTCATGGTTCACGGAGCCCAGCCGCATCAACCCAGTCCAGCATCTGTCTACTGGCCTGCACTGCACCCGGTCATCGATCGAGACCCACGGGCCGGGCTTCACTCGTTGAAGCCGTTCCCGGGAATCACTACCGAGGACCGCGAATGCGTGATGCGGTTGATCCTCCTGTTTAGTTTTTTCCTGAAGAGGGCGGCCCGTTCCGGTCCGGAAGGGGCCGCCCCTTAAAGCTGACTAGCGACGCAGGCCGAGGCGCTCGATGAGCTGACGGTAGCGGGTGATGTCAGTGTTCTTGAGGTAGGTGAGCATACGCTTGCGACGACCAACCATTGCCAGCAGACCGCGCTGGGTGTGGTAATCGTGCTTGTGCTCCTTCATGTGCTCAGTGAGATCCTTGATCCGCTGAGTCAGGACTGCAACCTGGACCTCCGGCGAACCGGTGTCGCCCTCGGACGTTGCGAATTCCTGAATGATGGACTGCTTTACAGCGGCTTCAAGTGCCACAATAACTCCTAGAGATGTGCCGTGAGGCCCGAAACAGTAATTCACTGCCGGGGGTGCCGTGACAGAATCCCTGTGCCGAAGCCAGGTATTCCCGATCACAACAGGAGCCAGCCGCCACGGACTGCAGCCGGATCCAACGTTTAGTTTAGTGGCACGTCCGCGGTCTTGTCGAAACCGCCGGCCTTCCCTGCTGACCCTGCGAGCGGCGCGGCTTCCCCATCCGGGCCCGAAAGCAGCTCGCGGATGGCGGCGATGCCTCGGTACACCTCCGCAAAGGAGGTGCTCAGCGGCGAGAGCCCGATCCTGATGCCCTGCGGGGCACGGAAATCGGGAATCACGTCCTGGTCCCATAACGCTGCCGTCATTTCGCGGAAGGCGGCGTGGTCGATGGTCACGTGACTGCCGCGCAGTGCCGGGTCGCGCGGGGTGGACAGATGCACGCCCGCCGGGGCCAGCCACGCGTCGAAGAGTTCGAGCGCATAGGCCGTGAGCTGCCGTGACTTCGCGCGGACCGCGGCCATCCCCACTTCCTCAATCAGGTCCAGCGTGCCGCGCATGGCGAGCATCCCGAAGATGGCCGGGGTGCCGCTGAGGAAGCCCCGGATGCCGGGAGCTGCCTCATAGCCGGGGCCCATCTCGAACGCGTCCTTGCGTCCCATCCAGCCCCAGATGGGCTGCTGCAATCCGGCCAGATGCCGGGCGTTGACGTAGGCGAACGCGGGCGAGCCCGGTCCCCCATTCAGGTATTTGTACGTGCAGCCGGCCGCGAAGTCGACGTCGGCTTCATCCAAAGAGATCTCCACCGACCCGGCGGAGTGGCAAAGGTCCCACACCACCAGGGCCCCGGCGTCGTGGGCTGCTGCAGTGATCGCCGGCAGGTCTGCGAGGAAGCCGGACCGGTAGGCGACCTGGCTCAGGACCACGACGGCGGTGGCCGGTCCGGTGGCGGCCCGGACCTGGTCGACGGTGACTCCGGAGGCGGGATCCGCCTCGATCCAGCGCAGGGTCAGGCCTTCCTCCCGGGCGATGCCCTCCACCAAATAGCGGTCCGTGGGGAAATTGTCCGTGTCCAGGACGATTTCCGTCCGCGCCGGATCCGGGACAGCTGCCAGGGCGGCGCGGATCAGCTTGTACAGCACCACGGTGGTGGAATCGGCGATGATGGTCTGTCCGGGTGCCGCACCGAGCACTGAGCGGCCGAGCTGATCGCCTATGGCCTGGGGCAGCTCGAGCCATTCCTCGTCCCAGCCCCGGATCAGGCGGCCGCCCCAGCTGTCCTCGATGAAGCTGCTGATGTCGGTGACGGTGCGCTTGAGCGGCCGGCCAAGGGAGTTGCCGTCCAGGTAGGACAGATCCGTGTCCGTTCCGACGAAGCGTTCGCGGTAGGCGGCCAGCGGATCGGCGGCGTCGAGCTCGGCGGCGCGCTGCCACAGGCTGTCCGTCGCTTCGGTGCGCTTGGAGTCGCTCACTGGCCGATCTCCGTCCGGACGGCGAAGAGCTCAGGGAAGAACGTCAGCTCAAGGGCCTTCTGCAGGAAGGCGGCGCCGCTGGATCCGCCGGTGCCCGTTTTCATGCCGATGGTGCGCTGGACTGTGCGCAGGTGGCGGAAGCGCCAGAGCTGGAAGTTGTCCTCGAGGTCCACGAGTTCCTCGCAGGCCTCATACGCGCCCCAGTTGTCGGCGGCGTTCTCATAGATGTACTTGAACACCGGGACCAGTTCCGGGCAGAACTCGTGCGCCTTGGTGACGTCGCGTTCCAGCACGGAGGCAGGGACGTCAAAGTCCTGGCGTTTGAGGTAAGCGAGGAATTCGTCGTAGATGCTGGGGTTATCCAGCAGCTCGCTCAGCATCTTGTGGGCCTCAGGGTCCGATTCAAAGACCGGGAGCATCTTGGCGTTCTTGTTGCCGAGGAGGAACTCGACGGCACGGTACTGGCTGGATTGGAATCCTGACGAGTTACCGAGGAAGCCGCGGAACTGGGAGTACTCGGTAGGCGTCAGGGTGGCCAGCACGGACCACTGCTCGGTGAGCGTCTTCTGGATGTGCTTGACGCGGGCGATCGCCTTCAACGCAGACCCGAGGTCGTCCGAGCGCAGCCAGGCGGCGGCGCTGCGAAGCTCATGCAGGACCAGCTTCAGCCACAGCTCCGTGGTCTGGTGCTGGATGATGAACAGCATCTCGTCGTGGTGTTCCGGCGTGCTCACCGGCTTCTGGGCACTGAGCAGAGTGGGCAGCTGCAGGTAGGACGCGTAGCTCATTCGCGCGCTGAAGTCGCGGACGATGTCCTGGTCCAGCTCCCTCGTGTTCTTATCGATGGTCACGTCTCTTGCCTTCCTTGCCTCAGGGCTGCGAATCAGCCCGCGGCTCCTGTGAATCGGAACTGAATGGACCCACTGTCAGCGGCGGAGTGGACGTCGGTCCGGCCCCTGTCGGCGGCGATCCCCTTCTGCGGCTGAACTGCCAGCGGCCGCCTGGTCAGCGGGAACCTTTCCGGCGGCGACCTTCAGCGGCTGAACTGTCAGCGGTGACTTTTCATCGGCTGAATTGTCAGCGGGCGAACAGGATGTCATGGGCCTGGACGACGTCCAGGCGCATCTGCTCCACCAAAGCCTCAGGCCCACGGTACGCCACCATGCCGCGGAGCCTGGCGACGAATTCCACAACAACTGTCTGGTCGTACAGATCGAAGTCATCGACGGACTCCTCCGGGCGGTCGATCACATGGGCCTCGACTTGGCGGCTCACGCCGTCGAACGTGGGGTTCGAGCCCACGGAGATAGCGGCAGGCCACCGGGTCCCGGCCTGGTCCACAAGCCAGCCGGCGTAGATCCCGTCCGCTGGTATGTATCCGCTCGCCGTCGACGCCAGGTTGGCCGTGGGGAAGCCGAGGTCGCGGCCGCGGGCGGCACCGTGGACCACTTCGCCGCGCATCCGGTGCGGCCTTCCGAGGACTGCTGCGGCGGTGGCGACGTCGCCTGCGCGCAAGGCCTCACGCACCCACGTGGACGAGCAGCGGCGGTCCGTCCCATCGTCGTCGTGGATGGGGAACCCTTCAGAGCCGAACTCGCTGATGACCAGCACCTCGAAGCCGAGCTTCTTGCCCAGTTCCTGCATGGTGGCGAGGTCGCCGGAATTGCCGCGGCCGAACCGGGCGTCGTGGCCGATCACCACATGGCTCGCCTTCAGTCCGTCCACCAGGACCATGGCGACAAATTCCTCGGCGGTCAGGCTGGCGAGCTCCATCGAGTACTTCATGACCAGCACGGCGTCGAGGCCGAGCTCGCCCAGAGCCACGAGTTTGTCCTCCAGCCCCATGATCAGCTCGGGCGCCGACTCGGGGCGGTGCACCTGCGCGGGGTGCGGATCGAACGTGATCGCGACGGCGCGGGCCTGGTTCAATCGGGCAGTGCGGATGAGCTGCGACAGCACCTGTTGGTGGCCGCGATGCACGCCGTCGAAATTGCCGAAAGTGACAACCGAAGGACCAAAGTCCGCGGGGACTTCGGACAGATCGTTCCAGATGTGGACCATCAACCTCGCCTTTTGCTGCCTGCATGAACTCTTCCGGAGCGGGGGTGCAGGCTCCGGAACTCTCTAAGATTACCTGCAATCCGGGTCACTTCCGGACGGTTCCCCAGCCCCGGAGTGGGCCTTCCACGGCCTGATCTGCACGGCTACGATTCAAGGGCACCAGTTCGGCGGCGTCCATGCAGGCGCCGTTTCCCGCGATGCTCGCTGCTACGCGAGGCTAAAGGAGTAACGACATGACTGAGCTCCAAGACATCATCGGCCAGATCCCGATGGGCCAGATTGCCGGCCTGCTAGGCACCGACGAACCCACAGCCCGGGCCGCGGTGGAAGCCGCCGTGCCCACGCTCCTCGCCGGTATGCAAAACAATGCGCAGGCCCCGGACGGTGCTGCCTCGCTCGAGTCGGCCCTGGTCCAGCACCAGGACGGACTGATCGACGGCGGCGTCGACGTCGGTCAGGTGGACACGGCCGATGGCGAGAAGATCGTCAATCACGTTTTTGGCGGCCAGCAGGATCATGTGGCCAGCCAGCTCGCCGGGACTGGACAACTGGGCGGCGCCGGCAGCGACCTGGTCCGGAAACTGCTGCCCATCCTTGCGCCAATTGTCATGTCCTATCTTGCGAAAAAATTTCTCGGCGGGGGCCAGGCGGGGGCTGGTTCCCAGGCGGGAGCCGGCGCTCCGGCCGATTCCGTTCAGGGCGGTGGAATGGACCTCGGCGGCGTACTCGGCGGGATCCTCGGTGGAATGGTCGGTGGACAGGGCGGACAGGGCAGCGCTGCAGGTCAGGGAGGCCCGGGAGAACAGGAGGGACAGGGCGGCTTCGGCGGCCTGGGCGATATCCTCGGCGGGCTGTTCGGGAAGAAGTAGGGGGGTTCGCCCGTGGGTTGTAACGGACAATGGGAACGGCGCGCTATCTCCCGAGCGGTAGCCTCCGCTGGGTGTCCCGGTCCGCCCGATTCCGCATGTTCCGCCAGTGCAGCAGCACGGCGGCGAGGATGAGGGGAACGTGGATTCCGGGCAGGTTCCTTGCAAACCACTGTGGCAGGTAGATGTCCGTGACTGAGCCCTTGCTGTCGCCAAGGTGCTGCGCGACGGCGGTCAGCGGACAGTGGAAGCCATTGGCGGCGAAGATCAGCGTTTCGCTGGCGACCACGGCGGCGGCCATGCCCGTCTTGCGGTCGGTGCGGCCCCTGAACCCGGTGTACAGGACGTAGGCCATGCAAGCCTCGATCGAGAACCAGGCAAATGTGTGAAACGACTTCACTGCCCGCAACAGCAGACGGCGTTGGTCCATGCTCCACCCTAGGCGCCCGCACGTGTGGGTGGTTCAGAGGCTTTCGGCCCCGGCCAACGCCGTTGGCCGTCCCGCCCACTCCGTTGGCCCCGGGCCCCCGCCGACGCCCGTGAACCCCCGGCGGCCATGCCTCCAAGTCCTCTGGGCGCTCTGGACCGTTCCCGCGCCGAGCGGCTAGGTTCGGACCATGCGGAGACCGGTGCAGCTCGCATGGATGGGGCCGCTGCTGTGCGTGCTGATTGCCGGGTGCAGCCTGCTCCCCGGTTCGACGAACGAAGTCTGCGTCGACTGGGTCCGTTTCGAGACCGCTCAGGAGCAGTACCGGCAGGCCGCATTGGTAGTCATCGGGACACCGGCAGGCACCGACGCGGAGACCAGAATCTACGGTTACACAGCACACATTCATGCCGTGGAGGTCGAAGGCGTCCTGAAGGGCGATCCTGGCCCCGGTCCGCTCCGAATCGCGTCGACGCCAGTGACGTGCACCGGAGGCGTGTCCTATCCCGAGGGCGATCCGCTCGATGAACGCCGAAGAATGCTGATCTATGCCACCCAGCAGAACGGCTACTGGTTCACCCTGACGCCGGCCCAGGGTGCCGTTCCATTCAACGACGGCATGCCCCTCCCCTTCGAAACGTCCGCAGTGCAGAACTAGCCGCATTAGCTGTGTCAGACGGTTCGTCGCGGCAGAGAGCTACTCGGTCCGACGCATCAGTCGTTCCATACCATTAATCGATCCGTAGCATCAATCGACCCGTAGCATCAATCGATCCGGTGCATCAGTCGCTCCGCGGACTCGGGGGCCACAGACACGGTGGCGGCGGAGAGCCACCCATTGGGGAGCCATTCATTGCAGCGCCGGGCGCATTGACTGCATCGCAGGACCGGTCGGGTCGGAAGTAGCTGTTCCGGCGTGGGACCTGGCGTGGATCAACGTGCGGGGGCGGGATGAACCAGGGAATGCCGCTGCGCATCCGGATGGTCCACTGCTCTTTGTGGATCAGGTGGTGATGGTGGGAGCAGAGCAGGGTT
>JBKPJW010000348.1:0-3708 GCA_046730875.1 Actinomycetota bacterium
GATCTGGGCCAGGGACAGCGGCCCGGCCAGGGCAACGATCGTGGCTGCGGTCTTTTCCTCCGGCGTCATGGAGCGCAACTGCCGGTCAACGACATCGGCGGCCGGGACGCGGGCCATATCGGGGTTGGCCAGGAGGAACCACACTCCGCGCCTGCAGCCAAGCGCGCCGGTGCTGCGGGCATGCTGGATCAGGGACATCAGCATGAGCGGGTTCCCGCCGGCGGCATCATGGAACAACGCACTGACCCAGGGCGAGACGTCGGCCCGCAGGACCTGTTCGCATAGCTGGTGGGTGCCGGTCCGGCTGAGCGGGGCAAGATCGAACTTGGCAATAATTCCGTCGTCCCACAGCGACAGGAACTCCTCCGGGATCATCGGCCCGGGCCTTGAGGTCGCCAGGACTCCGGCGGCGCCGGTCGCCGCGGCCTGCGCGAGCTGCCCGACGGTTCCGTGGTCGAGGCAATGCGCGTCGTCGACGACGAACAGGGGGCGGTCCGCCTCGGATTTCAGGCTTCCCGCCATTGCCTCCACGACGGCGGCATAGGAGTCCAGCTCCCGGTCGGGTAGCCGGGACAGGTAAGGCGCCAGGGCGCCAAAGGGAACGGCGGCCAGTGCCGGGGTGGCGTTCAGCCGAACCAGGTGGGGGTGAGGGCCGAGCTCGCGGAGAGCGGCCTTGACGACGGCGGTCTTGCCAGTGCCGGCCCCGCCGATCACGATCGCACCTGATCTGGTGTCGTCGCGCAGGCAACGCACCAGTTCCTTGATCAGGGACGACCGCTCAATCAGCGGGGCGGACTCACCCAGGCTTTCCATCGTAGGTTCTTCCTGCCGCCCTCTGCCGTCCCCGCAAAGCCAGCCGGGAAGCCGCCCGGAAGCGGGCCGGGTCAGCCAAGCCGGGCGCTGTCAGCCGGAGTTGAGATGACATCTTTAAGTTCCGATCGGCTGGCGACATGCAACTTCGAGTACACCTGATAGAGATGCCCCTCCACGGTGCGGACGGACACGTGCATCTGCTCCGCGATCTTGCGGTTCGATGTACCGGCAGCGGCCCGAACCGCCACTTCACATTCCCTCGCCGTCAGGGTTGACGTTGTGAGTGAGTGAAGGCCGTTCTTGGGGCTTCCAAACCTGTCATCGAGTGACTGCTGGGCCCGCTGGGCGACCCGCAGCGCGATCCGGTTACCGGCGTCGTTCGCGCAACTGACCGCCTTACGCGCAGCGTCCCGGGCGAAGACGGCGTTGCCGGACGCCTCAGCGTCCTTGGACGCCGCCAGCAGGAGTTCGCTGTCGGCCTCCCTCATGCCCTCCGCCAACCGTGAGCACAGGGCCGCGAACTGCCCGGCCACCCGTCCGCCGAGGCTGCCGAGCTTGTGGTCCATCTGGCGGTCTCCCAACCTGGTGGCGGCGGACATGAACAGCAGCGCCGGGGCCAGAGCCGAGGATTCCGCGTCATTTTCTGCCTCGGTTGTGAGAGCGCGGATTGATGCTGCCCGCTGGCCGAGTTCGGCCTGGGCAGAGAGTTCAAAATAGCGCGTGAGCCGTGCTACCAGCCAGGCCGCCGGCGGCCGCGGGTGGGACAGGTCGTTCAGCAGCAGGCCGGCCGTTTCCTCTTCGCCCTGCAGCGCGGCGGCGTAGGCACAGACTGCCGTGGCCAGGCCTGTCAAAGCGTCGGGGTCCTGGGCGCGGAGCTGCCACCTGCCCGCCTGGAGCCGGGACAGGGCCTCGTCGAGCCGTCCGGCGTGCAGGTCAATGACCCCGTGCCCGATCTCGAACATCCCTCCGAGCCTGGTCTGGGGCTCTGCGCCGCCGTACGCCTCGTCGAGGTAGGCCGATGCCTCCCTGTACTTTGCCGAGAGCAGTAGAAGGAGCAGGAACCTTCCCCTGATTTCGCGGACCGCCCGGTCCGTAAGGCGCACGGTGGTTGTGGCCGTCAGGACCTGCCTGCCCAGAGCCAGTGCCCGCTCGACGTCGCCGGTGACGGTCAGGGCCTCGCACCGTACGCTGGCCGTCACGATGCCCGCTTCGGTGCCCAGATCCGTCGTGTCCACACCGTCCGTCGCGGCAAGGACATCGACGTAGCGTCCCTGGAACGCGGCGACCTCGGCCTCGGCAAGACGCAACTGCCCGCGGGCCGCTGCCAGCGCGGAGGTGTGCCCCGCCGGTTCGGTAGCAAGCCGATCCGCGAGCTCCTGCAGCCTGGCCGCGGGATCGGATGCGGGGGCCGCGCTGCGTTTTTCCAGCTCAACGCGCTGAAGTTGCAAAGCTGTCCATTCAGTCAGCGGAAGCTCCCCGCAGGCGGCGCCATCCAGCGCCTCCAGAACCCGGCGCGCGGATTCTTCGTTGTTCACCGAGATATAGGCGTTTACCGATTCGATGGCGGTCAGGGCAGCCGGTTCACTTCCTTCCACCTCCTGGACAAACCGCAGCGCGGCTGCGGGATCGGACTCCCTGTTCGCGGTACGGGCTGCGGCCAGCGCCACCTTCGGGCTCACCTGCTCCCCGCAGTCAAGCGCCCAGGCGACGCCGGTGGCGCCGCCCGCATCCAGGGCGTCCGATTCCTCGAGCACAGCGGTCAGCCGGCGGCGGAGTTCGGCACTGCGGCCGGGCGGAACAACGCTCGCCACGATTCCGGCCGTCACCGGATTGGCGACCACGACCATCGGCGGGTGGTCATGCGTGACCCGGATCAGAGCCCGTTCCTGGAGTGCGTCCATGTCTTGGTGGTTGCCGATCAGCATGAGGGCCTGCAGCGGAACGGCGCCAGCGAGGGCCAGCAGTTCGAAGACGTCGCGCTGGCCGGTGCCGAGCCGGTTGAGGCGCGCCTTCACGACGTCCCGGATCTCGCCGGTCAAGGCAATGGGCCCGTTGCCGAGGAACCATACCCCGTCCTGTTTGACCACAGTGCCCAGTTTGATCTGCTCCCGGGCGAGGGAGTGCAGGAACAGGGCGTTGCCCCCGCTCGCGCTCCAGAGCGCCCGGGCTGCGGTCAGCGAGAACCGGCCGCCGTATTCGTGATTCAGCGTCGCTGCCGTCTCGGCGAAGTCGAACGGTCCAAGGTCCACCCGCCGGAGCAGGTCATCCTTCCACAAGCCCATGATGTCGCCGCCGACGTGGGGCATGTCCACGCACGCCGCCAGCAACGTGACATGGGCTCCTGCGCTGAGCTGGGCCACCATCATGCTCGAGAGCTCGTCGAGGTCATGCGCGTTGTCCACGAACAGGACGATTCGCCGCCCCCCGGATTTGTTGTGGAGCAGCTGGGTCAGTCCGCGCAGCACCATCAGGGGGTGCTCGAGGTGGGAGGCGTCGAGGTCGTTCAGGAGAACGCTCAGGGCCCCGTAAGGAAGCTTGGAGGAAATTGAGCTGCCCCTGACCTGGACTACCAGGTACTCGTCGCCGAGCTGCTCGAGGGCGCGCTGGGCGATGAAGGACTTGCCGGCTCCGTGGTCGCCCACGAGGACTATGCCGCAGCCTGAACCCGATGTCAGGGTTTCAACCACCTCGGCAACCACGTTCTGGCGGGTGAAGGGTTTGTCTTTGTTCCGGCCGTAGCCGTTTCTTGGCCCCGAAATACGAGCTTCTGTTTGACCGCTGCCCGCAGGCAAGCCGGCATCTTGCTGGAACATATGAGAGACCTTCGCAATCCAAAGAGTGAGCGGTGATACATCCACGGTAGGGACTACGCATTTTTTAGGTATGCGTAAGTAG
>JBKPJW010000349.1:0-2470 GCA_046730875.1 Actinomycetota bacterium
ACCTGCCGGTGGACCGCTGGGTCAAGCCGCAGGAATTCGTGGACCTGCAGCAGGAAGCGGACGAGATCGGCTTCCTGGGCGTCATGTCCGGGCCGCTGGTGCGCTCCTCCTACCGCGCCGGCCGGCTCTGGGCCACCGCTATGCGCAAGAAAGGCCGGGAAATCCCCGCCGAACTCGCCCACATCGAAAGCTCCGGCACCACCCGCCAGGAAGCCAGCACCCTCATCGGGATCCTATGAACCATGCAAATACGAGGAGAATCGAAGTCACTCCCACACGAGTCGAAGTAGTACTAACGGCAGGAATCATCGAAGCCGTTCAACAGCATCTGGCCGTGGGCAGCAAATATCTGTCACCTGTTTGCAGCATCACGGTATTGAAGGGGCAGTTCGTACCGTCGGCCGAACCTATGGGCCGCCTGCCGGAAATCCGGACCACGCCTAATGGCTGGAAGTGCGTCAGGTGATCCAGTGACCCTTCGGGACAGGGCGGTGTACTGGCGACGGGCGCTATGGCACGCCCGCAAGGGCGGAGCCATCCAGATGAAAAAATACCTTAGCAACAGCAGCGTCGAACGCGATGAGGCCACCATGGCCAGCATCCGAGGTGCTGAAGTGGTCTGGCAGGGACCGGGAAAGAGAAGGCGGTTGCTCGTCCGCGAAGCCAACTACCCGGTCACATCACCCAGACGCCCGGACATCCGGGTGGGGATTATCATGGACGACTTTTCGACGCTGGCGTTTTCCCACGAGTGGACCGTCGTTGAACTGCGTCCGGGCACCTGGGATCAACAACTGCGGGACGAAAATCTGTCCTTTGTCGTGGTCACATCAGCCCGTGCCGACGTCAACGGCCTTTGGCGATCCCGGATCACGAGCCCGAGCGGGCCGGCGCAGGTCTTTTGTGATCTCCTCGACAGATGCCGCGCCGCGGGCATTCCATCAGTGTTTTGGAACCAGGAGGACCCGCCCTCCTACGAGGATTTCCTGCCGGCGGCCGGGCTCTTCGACCACGTCTTTACCACGGACGCCAACATGGTGCCGCGGTACCAGTCCGATCTGGGCCACAGCCGCGTCTCCGTCCTTCCCTTTGCAGCTCAACCCCGCATCCACAATCCCATCCGACCCCGGCAGGGTTGGCACTCGCGGGACATCGCCGTCGCCGTCATGTTTTCCGCCCACAAGTTTCTCGAACGTCGCGAACAGGGAGACTATCTTCTGCCTGCGGCGCTTGATGTGTGCGAGGGCCGGCGTCCTCGATTTGAAATTATCTCCCTGCAGCAAAGAAAAAAACTCCACCCGTTTCCCGGTCTGCCGGGCAAACACCTCGGGGGTTCGCTTTCCTACAGCCAGATGCTGACCGCCTACAAGACCTATAAAATTTTTCTCAACGTCAATACCACCACGGAAACGCCGTCCATCTGCACCCGAAGGACTTTCGAAATCACCGCAGCGGGCTCAACCGTCCTCTCGACTCCCAGCACAGCCATCGCGGAGTTCTTCCCGGACAATGAAATCCCTACGGCCCGGACCCGGACCGAAGCCGCGCATCTGTTGAAGGCGTTGTTGGCGAATCCGGACTACGCACAGCGGCTGGTGCACAAAGCCCAGCGCCGGATCTGGGCGGGCCACACCTTCGCCAACCGTGCGAACACTATAGCTGCCGCTGTCCGCCCTGATCTGGCCGTCCGCGCCGCCCCGCCTCAGATCTCCGTCCTGGTCTCGAGTTACAGACCCCACCAGTTTGCCCATGTCATCGCCGGGCTGTCCGCCCAGCGCGGTGTGGACGTTCAGCTCGTCTACCTTGCTCACGGGTTCGAGGTTGATGAAGCTTCAGTGCGGCACAGATGTACCCAGGCGGGACTCGCCAACGTGGTGGTACTCCAGGAACCGAGGACGACCACACTGGGGGAGTGTCTGAACATTCTCGTTGCCCACGCGGACGGCAAGTTGGCCACCAAATGGGACGACGACGACGTGTATAGCCCGCTGTACCTCTTGGACCAGGCCAACGCCATGATGTACTCGGAGGCCGAGGTCGTGGGAAAGCGCGCGCTTTACATGCATCTGGCCGGTCCAGACGTCACGATCCTACGGAGCCCCCATCTGGAGCACCGGTTCGTCCAGACCGTTGCCGGGCCGACTATCTTTGCGACCGCCGAGCTCCTTCGGAGTTTCCCCTTCGCCCGGGTCCCCCGGGGCGAGGACTCACGCTTCCTCAACGACGTGACTGCTTCCGGAGCCAGAATCTATGCCGGTGACCGATTCAACTATTGTCAGATGCGCGCGGCCGACGTATCTAAGCACACCTGGGCCATCACCAATGAAGAGCTGCTCGCCTCATCGCAGATCCAGTTCTTCGGTAAGCCCGACGACTATATTTCAGTTTAGGGAATTCGTAGACGCGACGGCTTGACGGTGCGGTCCTTGGACTCGTACATCCGCCCGTTTGAGATTCTGGCTGTACCGCT